>NZ_CP027845.1:1252500-1472411 GCF_003015145.1 Candidatus Phycorickettsia trachydisci
TTGCTGAAAGGAAAGAAGCGGTAAATGATACAATATAAAGCATTGCACCACTGCAAAGATAACTATAGATAATTGAGATCTACGTGCATATAAATAGATAAATGTCATACCAACAAAGTACCGTATATTTTCGTCAAAGTATTGTATGGTTTTGTTTGGAGTAACTTAGGGTGCCGTGTTTAAATGGTTAAAGAAAAAGTTTGATTTAATAGAAAAACCTAGAATTAGCAAAAATATTGAATTTAAAAATATGGTATCTTATTAGTTCAAAAAGTGGATTCACAATGTTCATACCAGGGCAATTTCTATCTTTAGCCAAAAGCTTTCGTGAGAGTATGATCCGAATATCTTAGAGATTATCATCTATCTCAAAAGAACTACCTGTAATTTCTGAAACCTCATCACAAAAAATTTTATTAATATTTTCATATTCCTCCAATTTTTCGACTTTAGAAAAAAACAGATTTTCCATTATCTTTTCAGCTCCTTCAACCAAATGGATAAAACCTTTATAAACACTTTCGGCTGTACATACTATGCCTTGATAAATACTATTAGTTGTATACGTTATGCCTTTATAGTTATAGAGAGTCAAAGATTTGAACCAATGCTAATGCTTAGCTATAAGCCAAGCGTCATATTATTGAAAGATTTTTTGGTAAAAAAAATCAAAAATCATAAGACTATAAGTATTCGTTTTAGGGCTTTGGCTTCTTAAATACAATTGCATCATGTACTGGACGCAACACTTTTAGACCCACAGCTTCATCTTCGTCACCAAAAGTTTGATTTACAACTTTATCCTTAATCCATAAAGTAGATGACCCCCCTCCATCTAAATTAATAGCATCCTTACATCCTAAGCTTTGCATAAAACGATCAAGCTCTAATATACTAAGTCCTACAAATGTACCTTCTTGTTGAAATTCTGCTTTAAGGATGTTTTTTAATTCATTTAAGGTGATAGATCCCGGGTTCTTGCAACCAAACTGTTTTGAAAGTACTTCTCTCTTTTCTTGAATTAAAGATTGAATTTCTCCCATAGTGATACTCATTAAATCTCGTCCATATCTATGTTCAGCTATCACTATGATAATTTTTCCATCTCCCCTTATCCCTAAAGACGTGCGAGCATGAGCAGAAGTATAAAATGCAGTATTTCTCTGCGCAATGTTTTCTGGTATTTTACTATCTTGGACAAGAATAGGCATACCTGAAATAACGGATTCTTTCACGTAATTAATAGGGTTAGCGAATTTAATACTTAAACCTTTAGAATCAATTATAATTAAAGGCTGTGGTCTATTGATAATCTTGTAACTTTTTCCTTTGATCACCAAAGTGCCGCTCGGCTTACTAGCGTGCTGGTTAATTTCAAAAAACCCACCATTAATAGCTATCTCAGCATTAATGCGTTTAGCAATTGAGTCAATTGTTTCTCTATCATTGGATGATTCAGCTTTGACAATATCAATATCAAAATTTTTAGGATCTATTGTAACTATATGGATAGTGTGACGTCCATCTACCTTTCTTTCGTATTCATAACAAGCGCAAACTAATAATGCATGAAAAATTAATACGACTACCCAAAATGCTTTTTTCATAATTTTTTGATTTGATTATGTTTAAATCATAACGCAATTAAGTACATTTTTGTAGACTCTTATGGAACCCTTGTGAGATGAAGTTTTGTGCGAAAATTTTTTAAGTCAGTTTGTATAACTGTTAAAACTTTAGAAAATTTAGATCAAAGTTAGTTGAATAATTTAAGAACTCATTGCTTTTTTAGATACTTGGGAAGTTTTAGAAGTCATAGTAATAAAACCTCTTAAAGTCTGTACCCTAAAAAAGCAGGATGAAGAAAAATTTTGATGTCTCAAATCATTACATGAAATCAAGCAGTTACATCTAAATTGAGAAAGTACTATTTAGCCTCTAGTTTTTCAATCATAATATTTAGATCTGAAGTAACTAAATATTTCCAAATGTGTTCAGATATATTGTGATTAAAAGATTTAGCCTCTTTCAAACCTGGATACAGCTGAATCAATAAATGTTGAAATAAATGGATTGAGCTTTCCCTCGAAAACGCATCTTGTAATTTTTGATTAATTATAGGGTATTTGCCAGCTATCTTCTTAAATGTTTCTTGTTCAAAAGCTTCAATAAACCTTACTCTCTTCTGAATTTCTGAAGTAGTTTGCTCTTCGATTTGGCCTTGAAAAATATTGAGATTAAGTAAAGTATTATATATGTCCTCATAAGCTCTCAATTGCCTTATATCCCTCTGTTTTGAGGCCTCATTCGACAGGTATAACATATCATTCATGAGGACAACGTGATCTTGCTCACGTTTATCTCTATTAAATCTTCTAAGTTCTTCCTTAATTTTTAGTTCATCATCTTCGCGTGGTGATAAGTTTTTTAAAATCGTGATACTTTCATGATCGGTAAGCGTTTCGCATTTTTCATAATCAGAACCATATAGCATAATAGATAGAAGCGAAAAGCTATGTGATAGTTGAGATGAATGTTCAATTGAGTCAGATCCATTAGAATAAGTATCATTTTTTATATCTTCTTGTTCATTAGATGAATCAGCTCCTAATAAATGAGAATCTTGCATAGTTTTACCTATTTTTGTTTTATTATAACACGGTAAAACTTATGTCCGTAACAGATATTTTAAGAAGATTAGATCTTTATCTTAATAAATTTAATTTTAATTAAAGATTTTTAAGTAAGTTTGATAGAGTTATACCAATTTCTCCTGGTGAGTCACTAACTACCACACCAGCTTCTTTTAGCTTTTCAACTTTATGCTCAGGAGAACCAGAGTTACCTGATATGATTGCGCCAGCATGGCCCATGCGTTTTCCTTTTGGCGCAGTCCTGCCTGCAATAAATCCAACAGTTGGTTTTTTAATTTTACTGTTTTTAATAAGCTCTGCAGCGTTTTCTTCATCACTACCACCTATTTCACCTATCATGATGATAGATGTTGTATCTGGATCTGCTAGAAACATCTCAATAATTTCAACAAATCCTAAGCCATGTATAGGATCGCCCCCCATACCAATGCAAGTAGATTGTCCCAGTCCTACAGCGGTAGTTTGAGCTACAGCTTCGTAAGTTAATGTGCCAGATCTTGAAACAATCCCCACATTCCCCTTTTTATGTATGTAACCAGGCATAATACCTATTTTACACTCTTCTGGAGTGATAATACCCGGACAATTTGGTCCAATAAGCTTTGTTTTAGAGTTATTAATGGCTCTGCGAACTTTTAGCATATCAAGTATAGGAATACCTTCCGTGATACATACAACAAGCTTTAACTCTGCATCTATTGCTTCTAATATTGCTTCAGCTGCAAAAGGAGCGGGAACATAAATCACGCTGGCATCCGCATTTGTTGTCTTTACAGCATCATACACGGTTTCAAATACAGGCAGTCCTAAATGTGTGTGGCCACCTTTGCCAGGAGTCACCCCCCCTACCATTTTCGTACCATAATTTATTGCCTGAGTGGAGTGAAATGTTCCATTATCTCCAGTAAATCCTTGGCAAATTACTTTGGTATTTTTATCAACTAAAATAGACATAATTTATGAAATTGAACTGTTACTAAGTGATACTATTTTGCTTGCTGCTTCATTCAGATCGCTTGCTGAGTGTATATTAAGACCGGCATTATCTAATATTTTGTTACCTTGCTCAAAGTTAGTACCAGCAAGCCTTACAACAAGAGGTACATTAATTTTTAGCTCTTTTGTAGCTGCAATAATTCCTTCTGCAATTACATCACAGCGCAAAATACCACCAAAAATATTGACTAACACACCTTTCACAGCTGTATCAGATAATATGATTTTAAATGCCTCTGCAACTTTATTCTTATCAGCCCCTCCTCCAACATCTAAAAAGTTTGCGGGACTGCCTCCTTTAAGCTTAATCAAATCCATGGTTGCCATAGCAAGACCTGCACCATTAACCATACAACCGATGTTGCCATCCATTTTGACATAGCTAATTCCAAGCTGAGCTGCTTTAATTTCCAATGGATCTTCTTGAGTTGGATCTTTTAAGTCTAGTATGTCTTTATGTCTAAATAATCCGTTTTCATCAAAACCAATTTTTGCATCTAAAACTACTAACTTATCATCTGAAGTTAGAACTAAAGGATTAATCTCAATTAAAGAAGCATCTTTTTGCATGAATAATGAATATATTCCGCCAATTGTTTGCTTTACTTCACTTATCATGCTTACAGGCAACCCTAACATAAGTGTAATTTTACGATAAATAAAAGAGCTAATACCAATCAGTGGATCAATATTGACCGTGAAAATTTTCTCGGGAGATTTGCTAGCTACTTCTTCGATATCCATACCCCCTTCTTGAGAAATAATAATACTAATCAAATTTTTGCTTCGATCAATCAGCATACTGCAGTAGTACTCATGAACTATACTGCAACTACCCTCAATATAAAGCTTGCTAATCAATTTGCCTTTTGGGCCAGATTGTTTTGTAACTAAAGTTTTATTCCAAAGCTTGTTACATGCTTCTACTGCTTCTTTTTTATTTTTAGCTACAATAATTCCTCCAGCTTTGCCTCTTCCACCTGAATGTACTTGAGCCTTTACAACATACATATCTGAATCAAATGATTCAATAGTAGGTTTGATTTGATCTTGAGAAGTTATGGCTACGCCCGGTAAAATCCTTAAGCCGCTGGCTGCAAGCAGCTGTTTTGCTTGGTATTCGTGGATGTTCATAAATTTATCTTATATGGATAATACAATTATTCTAGAACTAATTATTGAGAAAGCCTAGTTGAATTGTATTTAGTGGGGAAAAAATTATCAAAACGTTGCATTATTATTGTTTATGTGATATAAATTAATTTAAAGAAATTAGATTTCTGCAAGTTATATGAATTATTTAATATTATGCTACCTAAATAATAAATATATTAAATCTATTGTTAATAAACTTATTATATGCAACAAAAGATAAAACCAGTGATAATGGCTGGCGGATGTGGCACTAGGCTTTGGCCTTTATCTATTAATAGCAAACCAAAACAATTTATTAAAGTTGATAATAATTTAAGTCCTATTCAACAGGCTATTATTCGTAATGCTTGCTTTGGACGGCCAACAATAATAGTCAATAACAAACACAAAAACCTTGCACAAAAGGAAATAGCAGAGCTTGGCATTGAGTGTGATGTAATAGTTGAGCCTTCGGGAAAAGGTACGGCGCTTTGTGCTATTATTGCAGCTATCTTTGCTAAAGAAAAGGACTTTACTACCGTTATGCTTATCCCAGCAGATCATCAAATCAAAGACAATTATGCTTATACTCAAACTGTTTTGCAAGCAACTGCGCACACTAATGATCATAACGTAGTGACTATTGGAATAAAGCCGACAAAGTTTAGCTCTAAATATGGATATATTAAAAAGGGCATAAAAATTGAAGATGGAGCATTTGAAGTAACGAAGTTTGTAGAAAAACCAGCGCTAATTTCTAGCAATTATTTTCAAAGGGGTTTTTTCTGGAATAGTGGGATTTTTTTATATCAACCATCTAAATTTTTATCTATAGTACGTACTACTCACAGTCATTTATTAGATCTTGCTGAATCAATTTGGGAAAATAAGAAGGAAGTAAAAGGCCGCAATATATACTTAGATGAAGAAAAGTATAACCAAATACAAGGGATCGGAAGTATTGACCATGAATTTATGGAGCAGATGACAAATGTCGCAATGGTTGAAGGAAGGTTTGATTGGTTTGATATTGGTGATTTAAGTACGTTTTTAGACGTTATCAGCAAAGATTTAAACAGCAACCATCTTTCTGATAATACTTTTACAAATAATGTTAAGAACTGCTGCGTAATACATGATAAAAAGGTCACGATTGTTGTAGGTATGCAGGATACGATTATTATTAGTAATAAGGAATGTTTACTAATTGCATCTAAAGAAAAAATGCAAGAACTAGAGGCTTCGATAGAAAGTTTGCGTGGTCAGTGTTAAGGCTCGATAATGTATGATTAATACTATTGATTTCTTCTAGTCTTTAATCTAAAAACTTTTTCAAAAATAACTATTTTATTAACACTATGCATAAAATTGCATTGAATAGTAAATTTCTCATTTAAGATATCTAGCTTTTTGTATATAAATATGATTTAATTATTATTAAATCAATAAGGAATTGTTATGCAAGAAATAATTAATGCCATAGAGGCTCGAAACGAAGAGTTAGCAATACGCTTGATAAGAGAAAGCGGTTTTGATTTTGGTAATCGACTTCCACCCCTAAATCCAGGCAATAATCCTGTTCCAACGCCATTACACTATGCAGCCAAACAAGGTCTTATTAACGTTATAAGGTGTTTGTTAGATCATGGGGCTGACTTTGATGCCAAGGCTACATGGTACTATCCTGACATTCCTAACGAATCCGGTAGTGACAGTGAAACACCTTCACGATGGGCAATATATTATAATCAACTAGAAGCATTAAAAGAATTGTGGAAAAATGGACTTCCTGAGTTTGTTGACACTAATAAATCAGAAAAAGCTTATCTTCTCACAAAGGCTGCTCGTAAAGGTCATCTTGAGATAGTAAAGTGGCTTATTGAAAAAGGTTTTCCTATTGATGGAGTTTATGATGATGTACCTATATCAGATGCTTTTTTATGGGATCAGTATAATGTTGTAGAATATCTCCTTAATGAAGGTGCTTCGATAGATTATGAATCAGATGAAACACCCGTCCTAGAGGCGGAGGGCTTTATGAATTTCTTAAGGGAGTTGTTGGTACACAGGGATGAATTTAAGTTTAGTAACAAATTTCTCGTTATCGCTATAGATCAATTTGGAGCTGAGGAGGAGATAAGGTTACTAGTGGAACAGGGTTATGATTTGGAAAGAGTAGATCATGAAGGTATTACTCTTATCCAAGCTGCCGTATTAAAGGAAAATATCGAGGTGATAGAAACTTTGTTAAATAGAGCAGTAGATATTAATAATGTAGATCCACATGGCTACAACGTCTTAGATTATGCCTTGTGTAGCCAAAATGAAGAAGTAATAAATTTATTTCACAGAAAGGGTTTTAATATTCTTGAGAGACAAATTCAAGGTAATAAATATGGTCTTTGGGCTGTAATGCAAGGTGATAGCGAAAATATAGTTAAGGCTATAATGCAAGGTAGAGAGCAAGCGATACACACTATGCAAGAAAAAGGTCTAGATCTTAACTGCCGAACAGGTAATTTACTTGAGACTCCTATGCATTATGCTGCACGTCAAAACCATGCAGATGTGGTACAACTCCTTATCAAATTTGGCGCAGATGTTAATATCATGGATGATGATCAGCAGACACCTTTATATATCGCAGTCACAGATAGACACCCAGATATAGTAAACTTTTTAATTGACAAGGGAAAGGCATTGACTAGTTTGCCTAAAGATTTATTAAGAGTTGCTCTTGAGGGGCAAACTGAGTTTGAAATTGCTATCAAGTTACTAAACTCTGGAATATATATAGATATATTTACCTTTTCTCACATGTATCGCGATAAACTTGTCCCGAAAATTTGTGAACAAGCTTTTAAATATGATTTAAGTGTGGCTGTAGGAGCTTTAATGAATATATCCACGGCTTGTTTCAAACTTAACATTAACGAAAAAATTAAAAAAGGTGTTAGAGAAACTTTACACAAGTATTATTTAAAGCAAGGTTATGATAAGATTATTAAGGCATTAGAGAAGATTATAAAAAACAAAAATTCTCAAGCAGAAGATAGCTTAGAAAAATATAAAGAAGCTATTAAATTATTTGTTTCTATAGTAGGATTTGAAGGGCTGGCTGATAATTTAGTAGATGAAGTTAAGACAAAATTTAAACAAGATTTAAAGGCTTCAAAAAACATAATTTGTGATATGCCTTTTCCTTACATTCAATCCAAAATATATCCTCAACAACCTCTACTTAATTTAATTTCGTCATTTATACCACCGAAAAAGCAGATAGTATTTACAGAGATATGTAAAGATGCCCCAATATTTTCCAAGCTCCAAAACTTAAACCACGAGTTTCAACCAGAGTCAAGAGTACAAAAAACAGGCGAAGATGGATGTGTGCCTGTGGTGGATGATATTTAAAACTGCGCTATGACTGATAACAAACACTTGACTGTAAGCAGCTGGTTTTGTTTATCCATGTAATTTGTTTTGTCATAGTGTGTATTATATTTTATTATTGATTTGTCTAATTATCTTATTTTTCATGCAAGAACAAATTGAATTTCACAATCTAATTGAAGCTAGAGAAAAATTATCTAAAGTTTCAAAAAGTACTAGTTTAATCAATGCGCCAGGTACGATTAGATCCTTAGGACCTATTGCAATAGATTACATTTTCAAGACCTTAAAGTCTGAGTTTCATATTGAGGCAGAGACTTTTAGAGTAGATGATGACATAGCCGGACTTTATTATGCTCTTAGCAAAGGATATAAAAATATAATATATACAGGTCCATCGAAACAAGCAAAAGATCTCTTGCGCGACACACAAACGTAAAAATTTCTTCCAGGTGCAATATTAATTATTTTTTTATACTTAAAAGTAATAGTATTAGGTATAAAAAATCAGGATAAATCTGATGCGCCCAATACTAAACCTATTTTTAATATCAAGTTTAATTTCAGGATGTAGTTTTAATTCTCAAAATGATCAAAGTAGAGAATTTATAGATTACATCAAAAACGCTAGAGCAAATCAAAAACCCCTTGACGTTGCAAGCAACTACAGTTCAGTGTTGGAGAACCTAAATATTAAGGGATATGACTTGTCTAATATTAATTTATCCAATGTACAAATAATCAATAGTAGCTTTTTACAAGTAGATTTCTCAGGTGCAAATTTCCAAAACGCCCAAATTCAAAATAGTAAACTTGAAGCAAGTAGATTTGTGCGCGTTAACTTTGAATCGGTAAATATTCAAGGCTCAAGTTTCGAAGGATCAGTATTTGATACTTCAGTTTGGAAAAATGTTACTTTGATTCACGCTGATTTAATTAGCATAGCTTTTAAAGTTTCTACTATAGAAGATTGCAGTTTCAAGGATTCTTATTTAGATAAAGCGGTCTTTACTCAAAGCCTAATTAAAAATTCAAAGTTCAAGAATAATAGTATGCAAACTTTAGCTGTGGATAATACTCAAATAGCTAATAATGTGTTTTTAGGTGTTAATTTAAGCAAAAGCACTTGGAACAAGGTCAAATTAGATAAGGCGATTGGCAGCGATAACGATTTAAGTAGCTCAAAATTTACAGATACTACATTAAATCATTTCAAGCTTCCTAAAAGTAACTTTAATAACTCAACTTTCAAAGGTGGGAGCATAATTGATTCAAATTTTTCTAATTCTTTTTTCGTTAGAAGCAGTTTTGATAAGACGCAAATTCAGGGTTGTAATTTTAAGAATTCTTACTTTAATTATGCAGCGGTCAATTTTATCGATAGCTCAGGTATGAGTGTAATATACGATAAGGCAAACGCATATAGCGATCCCTTAGAAGCGAATCTAAAGTAGGTGATCAGAATGTGTGATGTGCTTAAGTGGATAAGAAATGAAAGAAGTTTTGGTGATGCGGATAAGTGGCGGATGGAGTGGGATTCGAACCCACGGTACACTCGCATGCACGCCGGTTTTCAAGACCGGTTCCTTAAACCGCTCGGACATCCATCCACGTACTTTTATATAAGAAAATTTAACGTTTTTCAAGGGCTATTTTATGCTAGAGGATAAAGATCGTATTTTTACTAACCTTAACGGAAGTAATGGTCCATCACTTAAGGCGAGTATGGCAAGAGGAGACTGGGTCGGTACAAAAGAGTTATTACAGAAAGGTGCAAGTTGGATAATCAGTGAAATTAAAGCATCAAATTTGCGAGGACGAGGTGGTGCTGGTTTTGCTACTGGTATGAAATGGTCATTCATACCTCCTAAAAAAGATAAACCTCATTACTTAGTAGTCAATGCTGATGAATCAGAGCCTGGTACGTGTAAGGATCGCAGCATATTAAGGAATGAGCCTCATAAACTTGTGGAAGGAGCTTTGATCGCAAGTTTTGCTATTAACGCAAACGTTTGCTATATATATGTGCGAGGTGAATATTTCTATGAGTCAGGAATTTTGCAAAAAGCTATAGATGAGGCATATGCAAATAATTTAATCGGTAAGAACCTACTTGGCATTGGTTATGATTTAGATATTTTTATTCACAACGGAGCAGGGGCGTATATTTGTGGTGAAGAAACGGCCCTACTTGAAAGCTTAGAGGGAAATAAGGGGATGCCGCGACTTAAACCTCCTTTTCCTGCTGGGGTGGGTCTTTATGGTTGCCCTACGGTTATTAATAATGTTGAGTCTATTTCGGTTGTGCCAAGTATACTACGGCGGGGAGCTGCATGGTTTTCTGCTTTAGGTGTTCCAAACAGCAATGGTACAAAGATATTTTCTATTTCAGGTCACGTAAATAAACCTTGTAATGTTGAAGAAGTATTGGGCATTCCTTTAAAGGAACTTATTGAAAAACATGCCGGTGGTGTGCGAGGTGGATGGGATAACTTAAAGGCTATAATTCCAGGAGGCTCATCATGTCCTCTTATTACTAAAGAGATCGCAGAAAAAGTAACGATGGATTTTGGAGAGTCTTTACATAGAGATAGATAAGTAATAATATAACCATTAGATAACTCAAATGGTATAGTAACATGCAATGCAAAAACTGTTCAGAAAACAAGATTGTCAAGAATGGTAATGTACGTGGTAAGCAAAGATTTAAATGCAAAATTTGTGGCTATAATTTCGTTGAAGGAGATGGAAGAATAAGATATGCAACATCCATCAAAAGAGCTTTTGCAGTAATACTTTATGCCCTAGGTAAAGCATCATATGGTTTTATTGCTAAACTTTTTGGAGTAACCTCACCAGCTGTTTTGAGATGGATAAAAAAAGAAGCAACTACAATCCAAGAGCCTCGAATTAATTCCACAATAAGAAACATAGAATTTGACGAAATGTGGCACTTTATCCAGTCAAAAAAACAAGAAATGGATCATCAAAGCAGTGGATCGTGATAGAAGGAGAACCATTGGATGGGTTATCGGCAATCGTGATGTTAAAACCTTCCGAAGATTGTATGATCAAGTCAAGCATCTAAAGACTTGCATTTTTTATACAGATGATTGGAGTGCTTTCAAACAAGTTTTACCTCCAAAACGTCATGTTGTAGGCAAAGAGCACACCTTGACTATAGAGAGAGACAATAGCAATACTCGCCATCATTTAGGGCGTATGACCAGAAAGACCAAAGTGGTCTCTAAGTCCTTAGAAATGGTAGATATAACCTTAAAAATGTGGTGTGCTTTGACAGATCAGAATATCTTCAAAGTTTTTCAGAGTAGAGCTTTATCTATCTTTATGTAAATACTCTCTTTGTTGTATGTGTTGCATGATGAGTTTTTCCATTGGTTGTATTATATCTTTTAGAGGCTTTAGTTTTAGCAATATTTCTCTGGATTGTACCAATGTTTTAAGATTTTCGAGTCGTTGATTTTCAAACTCTTCTATTATTTGTTTTGTAATTACATCCTGAAAGAGTTTCCTTATTGAATCATATTCTAAAATTGTCGGCAATTTTGAATAAATTTCATATAAATCTATATCTAATTTAGCGCCTGCCCGTTTCAATTTGTTGACTCGTTCTTTATCATACTCAAGAATAGCAGTCATTAAATGGATTGAGCTTGTTTGTAAATTGAGATCTTTTCCTTGTGAGATCAGTTTTGCTCCTATCTCAATGTAAAGTGATACTGGGAGCGATTCTTTGAAGTTGGGGAAGAATTCTTTGTATTCAAGTTTTGAAATTACTAAATTTGCTAATTCTATATATTTTCGTGCTTGATCTAATGTATAACCAGAGGAATACAATGTTAAAACTGCTTTTTCTCTATAGTTTTCCAATTGCAAATGTCCATTTCTACCGCCATATTTATAATTGATTTCAAGGAAAAAAAATTCTTTGAATATCTTTGTTAAAATGTACGTTATTGTATCTAGTTGCCCTTTGCGGTTTATAAGTTTTGTAAGGTCTATAACTTCTTTAATTTCAGCTTGATCATTGATAAAAGCATATTGTATCCTTGAAATTTGCATAATTATGTACCTCCTAAATTGTGTTTTGTATACTTATAATATTATATAGTAAGTTACTAGTCTGCGTAGCAATATATAAAGCAGTTTTGCCACTTGTTGTAGTAGCATCAATTTTTATTCCATTATCTATGGCGGTGGCGGCTTGATTTCATAATTAGGCTGTCTTGCTTCAACTAAATGACTAGCAACTTTAGCCTTCATTGATATAATCGGATAATTGCAATAAAGGATTCTTGCAAGTATCACCTAAAACCCCCTGATCCTTAATGTCCAAAAAGTAGACCAAATGTCCTTGAAGCCCACTAAATGAACCCGTCTCATAGTCTGGTGCATTGTGACTGTCTGCGTTACGTATCAAGTAAGAATATGATGCACATTTTGCTATTTGCTTTACTTCATTAGCATAAGATTTAAATTTCTTGAAAATATAACTTACATCATCTAAGTTATACTCTGTGTCACTTCCATCATCTAATAATTTACCTAATTCATCGTATAATTTATCTAATTTTTTGAAAGATAAATTGCTATGGAAAGCTTTTACAGGATTGGTTTCTAATTTAGCCTTTTTCTGTAAAAGTCTTTATTATTCTTCCTATTTCTAATTTATCCACATAATTCTTCAATCCTCTTAACATTGAGTTATACTCTCTCATTAACTCTTGGACATAGCTTCCTTCTTGGTCATCACTTTCCTCACTTACTTCTATTAACCCTTGCCCACAAGATTTTAAGAGATTTAATATACCCAACGCTTGTTCTTCTGGTGTATTTAAAGGTTCATTTATATTATCGCTTTCATGGTGACGGTTTTCCATGTGTATATTAAGCAGGTGCTATAAATTTTCAGAAACATTATCAGAAACATAAAATATATTATCACACGGTGACGTACCCTTGTTAATTAAAAATATTACCATATGGTCTTCTGAAGGAGAATGATCCCCCTCATCTATAGCGTGCATAATTGCATCTAGTAAGTCATCACCATCAAAAGGATAATCGTATATTTTTCTATTATATTAACTTTAAGAAACCCCATTGCGGATTGAGCAACTTTGTTGCATCATATGATACTAAATTATCTTTTGTTTCATCTTTTATCACATTACCCTCAGCATCATAAACTTTTTCTCTTAAGGCGTATCCCATATCAAAAAAAGTTTCTTCTTTTAATCTGCCCATATCGTCAAAAATCTTCGAACAACCGTCTAAAACATCTTTAAAATAGTACCTTTCTTCTACAAGGTAGTCATCTTGGTTAAATTTCCTAGAATAACCATGATCAAGTCCTTTAGACATCTGCCTTTCCCACTTAATTTTACCGTTTGGATAGAAAATTTGCCAAAGGCCATCATGCTTGCCATTTAATTTTTCAAAACGTCCTCTAGACCCGTCATCATATTCTTTAGTTTCTATATATTTCTTCATATTGATAAACAGATTTATTATAATGTTTAAATTTTATAGTCTTTTTATGGCAAATTGCTAGCTAATTTGCTATAAAAATAATCAATAGGAGCATAAAAAATTAAGTTGATTTAAAAACTATATCTCGAAATAAATTATCAGCCTGTTCTATAAATTCAGTATTTTCCAATATTTCTTTACTATACCCTGCTTTATTTTCCAAGATATGAGAAATATAACTATCTAATATAAAATTGCGTTTAATTAAGTCTTTTTCATTAGCAATCAATTTTTTATTGATTAAATCTTTAATCTCTTCAAGTAGTTTATGATCAGCATTAACACCATTACACAAAGCTTGCATGTGCATCGGAGGAGTTTGCTGATGAATCAACATCCATTGCAAAACTAAAATAGGTCTCAAAGCATAACAATAAAGTTTTAATCTTACTTGTTCAGGACTTTCTTGGATTTGCTGCCATGAATTCTTAGCAACATTATGATAGTGATAGCAAAACGTGTGTAAATTTGCTATTTTTTGTGCAAAAGTTTTTATTTTTGTGATTATGTTAAAATCAGACATGTAACATACTGGTGATACCAACCATTCAATCAATACTGGGTTTGATTTTAGGGCAAGTTGTAAAGCTTTACGAATATCCCATCCATTCAAATCGAAAGGCACACCAAGTACTTCATCATACAACACGGGTACTTCAATTACATCTCGATAATTTTTAACAGAAAGGTATGTATTTTTTTTACGCACATAGATAAACCGCACATCATAATCGCTATCTTTAGATGGGAATCCCCAAGCACGACTTCCAGACTCTACCGCAAGCAAAATTTGCACATCTTGTTCTTTTGCTACTTGTTGTAGTTTATTTTGAATATGTAGTTTAGCTTCGTGACTAATTAAAGGTGTAATAATCATATTATAATCTTTTTTTAACCTTAGTGCCGTACACATGCTCAATGAAATTGTCGATTATTATAGGGTCAAAATTATTAGGTAGAGTCGAATCTATCATTGCAGCCTCGATATCTATAAGTGGGCGTTCTATCTCTTCGCTGATTTGTTTAAATGGTAAACAGCCTTGTTTAATCTTAAGCAAATGTTTCGCTTCTGGTCTTGGAAATGTTATGTGATTGGTAGTAAGTAGCTCAATTGCCTGATGTCCTAAACGCACTACATGAGATAGAACTTTCCAATCGATATCTTGATTTGTTTCTGCCTTCATAATTATTTTATTGTATTCGTCCACAAGATGCTGAGCAATAATACGAGCGGACTTAATACTTGAATTTAAAAAAATTTTTTTGCCGCAGATATCGAAGTAATAGCCAACCTTTCGACTTACTTCCGGATCTTTAATCACAGATAAGAATCTGTTAACGTTAGATAAATTATTCAGTTTCTCCTCAATGACTTTAAGCTTTGTTTTTACACCATATCTATTTTCTGCCTCAATCAAAAATTCTAATGCTATACGTGATGCAGCTATACGAGATTCATTAAGACCGTATTTATTAGCTTGATGCTTACAATAACTCACAAAAGCACCTCCTTTTTTTGTTAGCAATTGTGGAGCAAGTTTTTTAATCTGAAACCATTCATTTTTTGGAGGAAAAAGCATAGCAAAATCTGGTGCAAAGAGCATTTCTAAAGCTACCGGATGACCTTTAGACAGTAAATTTAAAAATTTTTGGAGATTGTAAAGTTCATAATCAATATCTTTAGAATTATTCTTCTCTCCTTGACCTTTAGGCCTATTATAACAGACAACCGGGGGAACCCTTTGCAAAAGTATATCGCGTACCTCAGGAATATAGACCCCTTTAATATCAAGATCAGAATCTGCTGTATCTAGGCCATATAAGTGAGATCCGTACTTAATTTGCACAATAATTTCCATTCTATTTGTTTTTCCTTTCTAATTAGTATGACCCATAACTGTGATGACAAAATTTTTGAGCTTATAGGTATTGGTAGGTCTATTACATACTTCTAGAGCTTCTTGTTTTTGCTCTAAATTACTAAGAACAACAGCCTTATTGTAGTAAGGCATGGAATTTTTTAGCTTTAAAGTTATAGCCTTATCACAATAACTCAAAACCCGTTCATGTTTCTCTAACTCACCGAAGATAATCGCTTTAGCATAATAAAAGTTAGCATCATTTGGATATAGATCTATTGCCGTATCATAATTCTTAATTGCTTCTTCATGCCTGCCTTGACCCATTAGACTAAGACCTTTTTGGACATAATCTAGCGCCTTGTTCCTATTGTGATGAGATGCGACAGGAGCGCTGGATGCAAAAAATAAACTTTGGAGGATTAATAGGATTTTTTTAAACATACATCAGATATAATTATTAGTTTTAAGATTTTAATTTTTTTAGAATTAGGATTTTTAATTCATATGCGTTAAGGGATTTAGGGTTAATATCTATCAATTGCTCACAAACTTTTAACGCTTCTTGATATCTTTTGAGATTATAAAGACAACTACTTTTATAATAATATGCCAGAGGATTTTGAGGAGATAAAAATATCGCCTTATCGTATGCCCTTATGGCCTCTTGGTACTTACCTAAATCAAATAAAGACATACCTTTATTAAAATAAGCCCCATCATCCGAAGGATTTAATTCTATAGATTTATTATATGAATCAACTGATGCTTGATACTTGCCTAATTTAGACAAAGCTGAAGCTTTATTATAATAAGCCTCAGAATGCATTGGATCAAGCTCAATAACACGGTCGCATAATTCTATGGTATCTTGGTATTTACCTAGTCTAAATAATGCAAACCCTTTCTTAAAATAAGCATCTATATTCTTAGGATCAAATTTTATAGCCTTATCAAAAGAATCTATTGCCTCCTCAAACTTACCCAATAAAGATAAAGCTAAACCTTTACTACGGTAAGCATCTGAGCTGTAAGGATTTAGTTCTATTTCTTTATCAAACATTTGCAGAGCCTTATCATATTTGCCAGAATCGTAAAAAATACGCCCCTTTTCATGATAAGCAGATGAATAGAGTATTTACATAAAGATAGATAAAGCTCTACTCTGAAAAACTTTGAAGATATTCTGATCTGTCAAAGCACACCACATTTTTAAGGTTATATCTACCATTTCTAAGGACTTAGAGACCACTTTGGTCTTTCTGGTCATACGCCCTAAATGATGGCGAGTATTGCTATTGTCTCTCTCTATAGTCAAGGTGTGCTCTTTGCCTACAACATGACGTTTTGGAGGTAAAACTTGTTTGAAAGCACTCCAATCATCTGTATAAAAAATGCAAGTCTTTAGATGCTTGACTTGATCATACAATCTTCGGAAGGTTTTAACATCACGATTGCCGATAACCCATCCAATGGTTCTCCTTCTATCACGATCCACTGCTTTGATGATCCATTTCTTGTTTTTTTGACTGGATAAAGTGCCACATTTCGTCAAATTCTATGTTTCTTATTGTGGAATTAATTCGAGGCTCTTGGATTGTAGTTGCTTCTTTTTTTATCCATCTCAAAACAGCTGGTGAGGTTACTCCAAAAAGTTTAGCAATAAAACCATATGATGCTTTACCTAGGGCATAAAGTATTACTGCAAAAGCTCTTTTGATGGATGTTGCATATCTTATTCTTCCATCTCCTTCAACGAAATTATAGCCACAAATTTTGCATTTAAATCTTTGCTTACCACGTACATTACCATTCTTGACAATCTTGTTTTCTGAACAGTTTTTGCATTGCATGTTACTATACCATTTGAGTTATCTAATGGTTATATTATTACTTATCTATCTCTATGTAAAGACTCTCATTCTTCCAATGATCGCATACATCTTTTATGATAAAGCTGTTTGTAGTTCTTGGTTGTTCCATATTTATTCTTAGCAGCGATTAAATTCAGAATATTTTATAAGTTGCACTATAACATGCTATAATAAAATATACTTAAAAAATAGGTTATAATTATGTTAAGACAAAAAAATTATCCAGGAGCTTATAAGGGTTTACTAAATGAGTTTAAAAATTTAAAGAATTTCACAACCAAATTAAATTTTGAAGAAGAAGATCTTAATCAAATCAAAAACCAGTTGCTAGAATATGACATGAGTGCAGAATTTGATCTAGTCAATTTAAAAGATGCTCAAAAATTTATCAAACCTATAGAAAAAGCTCTAGCGCGTTCAGAACAAGATACTACAAACTTTAAAGCTTTGAGTATGTGTGTAAAGAACTTTAACGATAACCTTAACCAAGTAATTGAGGATATAAAGCTTGAATGCATACAAAATGATTGGGCAGATAACTTATTAAAAATAGTAGGTACGAAGAGGGATGACATTAATGCTTTGGATGAATCGGGTAATACTATATTAATGCATGCAACCTCTTTACATTGTCCTAGTATGCGAGTTATCAATAAGCTGCTTGAGTTAAAGGCTGATCCCTTTATTCCATGTGCTTTTGATGAAACTCCTTTTTCTAAAGCAATAAAAGCTGAAAACGTTGATCTCGCACAGAAGTACTTAGGACATAAAGCCTCTCTTTTAGGGGAGGCGGCTCAGCCGAAAATTAAGGGAATGATGGATAAACTATGTGAGGCATCTTTACCTGAAGATTTTTATTTTACTTTAGCGCAGGATTTATCAGACTCATCCTTTACTGAGGCTTTGGGGTGGAAGGCAGATGTTACTGACACTTGTGTTATGCACATAAAAGATAATTATGAAATTTTAGGTAAGATTGAAGAACTGCCCTATGAATTTCAAAGCTAATATTAAATTTAGAGTTTTGAAATTTATCCAAGCAATTGATAAACTAACTCATTTAGGAAATTTGGTGCAAGTTATATAGTCACCCTCAGATTATCGTGAAGCTGAGAGATAATATCATTAATGTTGATACGTTTTTTTACGTGTCTAAATTCATATTTGCCTATGAAATTAATATGTTGCCACCTGGCAGGTGAGATGCTTTGTAAATATTTTATGCCTTTCTCGTCGCCTTGGGTTTCTAGGTCTGCAAGGAGTGTGTCTAGTATAATTGCATTATACAGTATGACCGAGTTAGCAATGAATCTGGAACACTGATTCCATACTTCGTTTTCAACGATGCTCATGCCTCTGAACTTTCCACTATGGACTTTTGTTATGGCTTTGCGTAGTTGGTGATAGGCCTCAACTCTGTTAAGTGCTTTGCGGATTTGGCTACGGAGAATACCATTATCGATAAAGTCTAATAGATAGAGGCTCTTCAATATGGAGTCGTATTCCCAAAGTGCATTTTTGATCCTGCTATATCTTTTATGTGAAGATAGTTTGCGAACAATTGTAGCTTGGGTTGATTCTTGAGTTGCAAGAGATACAAAGATCCTCTGTATGTTATCCCATTCTTCTATAATTAGCTTTTTGTTTGCTAATTTAGTAGGCCTAATCATGTATCCTTTATACAAATTCAAAGGCTTAATACTTTTAAGGTTTTTAGCTTCTTCGGCAGGGCTGGTGAAGTTGGGCATAAATGATTTGCTTATTGAGTCTAATGCGGCAAAATTGACTCTATTGACTGAATGCATGTCACCTGATACCACATCAGGATCAATATCTGCAGTATTGTTGTATATGATATCATAAACATAATGGCTTTCATGCTCATTAGCTCCTATAATTTTACAATTAACAGGTACGTGATTTAATAGCATGCTAAATGCTACAACACCTTTCTTTAACCCAAAATATTTTGAAGAATACCTTGATTGAATGGTGTCAATCTTTGTCTCAAATTTTTGGCCATCTACCCCTGCTAGCAGTTTATCTGCAAAGATGTTCCATGAACGAAATACTTTTAAACCCGCGATTTTGTTGACGATAGTGTCATTTGCTTCTTTCAAGTTTTCTATACTAAAAAAGTTCTTCTCGATATTACTAAGACTACTATAACTTATATCACAACTTTGGGCCATAAGATAAGTCCCAAAACTAAATCCATTAGCTACAATGCATGCTACTATTCCTTCATAATCAGCTTTTTGTTTAGCATAACGGGGTTTGTTGTGCTCAAAAGCTCTGCAAAAATTAGTTTGCTGATTAACAAAATATAGCAAATCACTTATGTTAATGTTAGGCAGCCCATCGAAAAAGTGCTCATCATTTTCGGGAGCTTTGGGGTTGGTTAAATACCATTTGATGTCTGAAAGGTTTTTTTCCTTAATTTTAAAGTATTGATTTTCTTTGCTGTCGATTTTTTTATTAACATCCAAAATTTTATCATGTAGCCGCTCCTCTAGCTCTTCAAGCTTTTCAAGTATATCTACGTCAATATTAGGATATCCTAACTTTTGGATCAGCTCTTCTTTATTTTGCCATATTTTGTCAGATAAAAGATCGGCGCTTAAGCTTTTGTATTTGGTGCTGTCATTGCAAAAAATATTTCCTTTATCGATCTCTTTAACGATAGATTGGTAAACGTAAAATTCATACTTATCAGGATGGTAGACAAATTTTTGGCTATCTGGATTACGGAGATACTTCTTGATATGTTTTGGAATAAATTGGTCCGGAAATAGCTCGGTATCAATTTTACTCAAAGATAACCCCTTCTCAAAGGTTTGTTTTAGGAAGGATATAGCATCTATCAACTCACCTTTTGTATTGTTGTTATGAAACTCTAATGCTTTAAATAATACCCTAAGATTGGCTTTAATACGTTTTGCATGCTTCAGGTAAAATTCCCACTTAGCAGCTTCGAAATCAAAAGCCTTACCAGCTATGTAATCTGCGGTTGGTACATACTCTTTCTTTGGCAAAATACCATAAGCCGTCTTCCAAAAACTTTTGTGTTCAACCTTTTCTGCATCTTGTTCTCCCATGAACCTTAGTAATTTACTTACCTTAGGCAAAATTTCATTATAATGGGTTGTATGATCCAAAAGTTCTTTTTGAGCATACTCAGAAGCTTCCTGGATAAAACCATTATTGTGATGGATGAAAGTAGTAACCAAATTATCTACAATCTGTTGATATCGTTGTTTGATGTAACATATCAAATACAGCTTTTGAAGGTGCTTATTAGTTTCTTTTAACCTATAAATATTATAACCTTCAGCAATATTGGCATAATACCTAACGCATTTAGGTGAAATCTCAAGCTGATCTATTAATTGCAAGGATACTTTATAAAGCTTTGAATATGTTAAAGCCTTGGAAGACTCATTTTTAAATTCAGCATATTTAAAGTTTTTAGGCTGAATCTTAAGAGTTGAGAAATTTGAAGACTCTGAGTATAGCATGTCCGATAAAAACTCTTGCATTTCTGGAGGAATACTGTTGAGTAAGATGCTCTCTATACGCCTAAGTTCCATATTTATTGATAAGCTAATGATATCTTGCAGCACCGTATAACCTGGTAAAACTATTTGTCTTATTTGCATGTGTGATAATAACTCTCTGAAAATATCTATATGATTTGCGTGAATGCGAGCTAGAAGTAAAGCCTGTTTTATTAGTTCTTCTCGGGTTGTTTCATCAAACGCTTTAAAGTTTAGTAAATCTAGTATACTTTTATTGTTTGCTTCTTTTTTAGCTTTGAGCAATATGCTCTTGTTCTTAAGTTCAAGACTAAAATATTCGGTTAGGACATAGTTAAGATCAGCTTGTACTTCTTCATAATTAAAAGAAAATAACCTACCTTTGGCTTTAAAGTACCCAAGTTGTAGTATTGCATGCACTTGAGAAGGAATATCTGGGATCTTATCAATCAAAGCTTTTTCTTTTTTGTTTAAAGAAAAGAAAGCCACCCTTTCTTCTAGCGTAAACTTAGGTAAAGAATATAAATCATGAATCTCAGCTTCACTTAAAATTTTAATTCTTTTATATCCTGTTGACATTAGCTAAAAAATTTCAAATTTTTGTGTAGCATTAAACGGTCGTTTTATGATATATATTTTATGTATTTAAAACACTCGCTTATAAATATGCATATTATATTACTTATACACCATTTTAGAGATTTATGGTAAACACACCTACAAATGCCAAAATTTTTGCCTATATTCGGGCTTCAACAGACAAACAAGATTTGACAAATCAACGTCATGAGATATTGACTTATACAAACAGCAACAATCTTAAAGTAGATGAATTTGTAGAAATTCAAATTTCATCTCGAAAAACACCTAAACAAAGAAGAATAAGCGAACTACTCAGTAAATTAAATAGCGCTGACACAATCATTGTTACTGAATTAAGTAGATTAGGTCGAAGTACTTCAGAAATCATTGAGTTGATTGCAGCCCTGTTAAAGGCCAAAATAAAGCTTATAGTGATAAAGCAAAACCTGACCATTAATCATGAAAAATACGACATGAATTCTAAAATCATGGTGACATTTTTTTCTTTGTTTGCTGAACTAGAAAGAGATCTTATAAGCCTTAGAACAAAAGAAGCTTTAAAAGCCAAAAAAGCTAAAGGAGTTATTCTTGGAAAACCTATTGGCACCATACAAAAAAGCAAGTTTGACAAAGATATAGATAAACTGAAGGAACTACTAAAATTGGGCTTATCAGTAAGAAAAATCGCTAAATATCTTGGTTATCCCAATCATCTATCACTAAATAAATATATCAAATCAAGAAAAATCAAAGAGCTAGTTTGCTAAGTAAAAAAGAATATAATTTAAGGACCATAAATCTTCAAAATCTATGCAAAATTATATGCTATCCTTAGATAAGAAAAAAAGCCTTCTCCTAACCTTATGCATGAGCTTTTAAGTCAATTAGTTTATCCACGGGGATCTCTGCTTCGAACCCCAATATGTTTCCTAAATTTGCTGGGTAAATATGACACCACCTTGTTCTCTATTTTTTAAAGGGTAAGTAGAAATTATAAGATTATTGGGTAAAACTCCTGCTGAGGTTTTAGCGGGTAATCTTACGTCAGATAATATGCTGACTGAGAACATGGATGTTGCAAATGACTCTCTTAGTTTAGTGAATTTTCTGTCCTAACCATGGGGTGCAGTTCCATATGTTTATAAAATATCTGTTGATTAAATGATGTCATACTCTTTCTCTAATAAATTGAGATAAGGTTCAAAACGATAAATCCTGTTTCTTTTATTTACAATTTTTTCTGATATAAAATTTAGCTTTATAAATACTTTTAAAATGTTATGTACAGTATTGTAAACCTTATTTAAATTATTGCTTATTTCACTCACACTAGTAATAGGATTTGCAAATAAAAAATCTAAGACTAGATTTGCAGTATCTCGCATTTTTTTAAGGCTAGCATCCTCTCTTACTATAATTTTAAGCTCCTTATTGAGATTTTCGATTTCTTTAGTGCGTCTAAGAGCATCTATGCTACTATCTCTGATTGCTTGTAAATAAAATATGATCCATCCTTCAAAATCACCTTGGGTACGAACTTTGTCAAGTTTTTGATAGTAGTCTAGATGGTGTTTCTTGAAATAATAAGATGGATATAGAATTGGTAGATTTAATAGTTGATTATTAATTAGCATTAAGACTATCAATAATCTGCCTATGCGTCCATTACCATCTAAAAATGGATGTATAGTCTCAAATTGTACGTGCACAAGTCCTGCCTTAATTAAAGGAGGTAAATCTGAGTTGTCATTAATATATTTTTCCAGGTCACTCATCAATCTTGGAATTTCTGGAGCAGGGGGTGGTACGAGGTTTCCAACTTGTACGGATTGTTTACGAAATTGACCAGGAGAAGCTGGAGAGCCGCCTTTGCTTGACATAAGTGCTTCATGTGCCTTTAAGATTACTCGAATTAAAATGGGTAATTTTTCTTCTTGGATCATTCTGATAGCAGTCTCTAGAGAATCAATATAATTTACTACCGATAAAGTATCTTTGTTGGGTTTTATATTAGCTGATTTAAGGCTTAGTACATCAATTAAAGTTGTATGTATACCTTCTATGGCTGAAGATAGTAAAGCTTCTTTTATTACATAAGCTTTTATAAAACTGCTTGGATTAGGTAGTCTAGCGCTCATTTCATTTAAGCTGCCTAAAGCAAAACTAGCTTGGCCGTATAGGTCTATAATCTGGCTATTAAGTTTTAAGCTAGGCTCTGAAGGAGGGAGGGGGTTGGGTATGAAATACTTTAGATCGCCTAATAATTGGTAATGCCCGGTTTTGCGCATAAATAATTTCATCTTAAGGTAAAATACTGATAACTTTACATAGTCATAGCTATTATGATTTCATTATAGCATATAATAATGAAAATTATATAGAAAAACTATATTTAATTATCATTTTATGAATATAGAATGAAAATTAGCGCGATTTGTTATCCTATTTCTATTCCATCAAACAGTCCGTTAAGCTCATGAACCATTCGGGCTGCTACAGTGTCTGGATGAAATTCTACGGATATTAATGATGTAGCCAAATTTAATGTAAGTTGATTATCTCCTTTACTGATTAAAAATTCGCTAGAATAATTAGGAATACCTTGTTCTCTTGCTATTATATCTTCAACTATCATGTGTGTTTTTATAAAGTTGTGTTTTTCTGAAATTTTTCTTTCGACCATAAAGCATTTGCGTTTGCTTTCAATCTCTTCTTCTGGCGTCAGTCTTTCTTCCGGTTTCAGACAATATTTTGTTTTGGGTAGAACTATTGCTCCTTTATAAGGGTTATTTGTCACTTCTTCTGAGGTGCACATGCCCCAATGAGTATATAATATACATCCTGACGTTAGGGTCCAGCGGGACAAAGGAACGAAACGCGCAATAGGATTTCTGTTATATCTTGAGAGAGTAGCAGGAAAGAAGGTATCGTATTACCTACCAAATTTAGTCAAAAAACATGCCGTAACTTCGGTAAATGAATCATTTTCTAGTTTTACGCATATTTTTATTGCACTGCTATGTTTTCTTATGATTTAGGAATAAAACCTCTCTTAGCCTATTAAAATAAGCTTAAAAACTTATATTGAAGCCTTCATTGCGATTTTAGTCTAATAACCTTGTAATTATTTTAGTCTATTGCGCGTTTCGTTCCTTTGTCCCGCTGGACCCAAAGTAGAGTTATCAAACCGCTTTTCACGAGCTGTAGCAGTAGGTAATCCAAAAGAATTTGTTTTTGGTACTAAAGAAGAACAAGAAATTGCCGAAGGTTGTAATCGTTTAATCAAAAACTCCATCATATGCTGGAATTACATGTATTTAGAAAAACAAATTGAAAAATCTGATGTTACGCTACAGACCAGAATAGTAGAAGCTATTAAAAGTCACTCCCCAATGTCATGGGCACATATTAATATGCTTGGTGAGTATGATTTTTCAGAAGAAAAGATGAGGGACTCGTGTGGAATTTTGCCTACCAAAGCTACTTCATGATTCTTAGAGATAATTCTGGCAATAGAAGTAAACTTTTTGTTCCCAATCAGACTTTCATAGCTATGGGGCAAAATCTTAGTCCAAATATATCAATTACGTTAACTTTCAGATACCCTATTGCGCGTTACGTACCTTTGCACCCCTGAACCCTAAGTAGCAAATATGATCCTCACAAAGAAGAAATTTTAGCACCTGGCTATCGCAGACTTTCTGCTATTAAAAAGTTGAAACAATGTCTGTGAATCTCACAGTATAAGATCAGATTCTCTCATACTTTCTTTGAATTTATTACTTTATAGAATCACATAAACTGAGCGTGTGCCGTAGCGAAGCTATGGGAGAGATGGCAGTAGGTCTGCCGAAGTCGATTACCAGAAATTGCCTTCAAACCACCTTGGGCGGCTGTTATTAAGAGTAATGGTCGTGAGCGCATGAGGAAAGTCAGCATGAGCTGGCGAGGTATGGATTAGAAAGACGAACGTAAGTGAACCTTCGATGACGCATCGTAAGGTTGCTAGTATAACATCAAAACCAAAGGCGGCTCATTCTTTTGGGATAAACCTATCGGCAACTCTGGACGTTGGGTAGGTGGTGTTCGGTGTGGAGAAGGCGTGATTCTAATTTAGGCTCTCTTATGGAACTGCGGGAATTTGTCGTTTTGATGATAAGGGAGAAATCCAAGTAACTAAAATTACAAGGATGAGAGTACCGATGCAAAGCACAAGGGCGGATGAGTTCGTAGTAGTGTTGAAGTCTTTGTAATGAAAATGGAGCGAAGGGACTCAGTTAGATAGTCAATGTTGATAATCAACTGTAACAAGAAGGAATTATTGAGAGATGACAAAACCATTTAATATACCTAAAGATTTGGTATTCAAAGCCTACAAGCATGTGAAGGCTAATGCTGGAGCTGCTGGGCTAGATGAGCAATCAATTTCTGATTTTGAGGTGAAACTAAAAGACAATCTTTACAAATTATGGAACAGGTTGTCTTCGGGAAGTTACTTTCCTCCGCCTGTTAAAGCGGTAGCCATACCAAAGAAGTCGGGAGGCCAAAGAATATTAGGTGTACCAACTGTATCTGATCGAATAGCCCAAATGGTCGTAAAACTCATACTGGAACCAGAGATAGAACCTTGTTTCTTGAATGATTCTTATGGGTATAGGCCTAATAAGTCGGCTTTAGATGCAATCGGAATTACACGCCAAAGGTGCTGGAAGTACGATTGGGTACTAGAGTTTGACATAAAGGGGCTGTTTGATAACATATCTCATGAATTGATGATGAAAGCTGTGAAGCTGCATACGAATGATAAATGGGTAATACTTTACGTTGAAAGATGGCTTAAAGCTCCTATTGTGATGCCAGATGGAACTAGCAATGCTAGAACCAAAGGCACCCCACAAGGTGGAGTAATAAGCCCTATTTTAAGCAATTTGTTTCTTCATTATGTATTTGATATATGGATGAGCAGAAAATATCCTCAATTACCTTGGTGTAGATATGCTGATGATGGCTTGGTACACTGCAATACACTTGCAGAAGCAGAGAAATTGTTGGAAAATTTGCAACAACGCTTTGCAGAATGTGGGTTAGAATTGCATCCAGATAAAACGAGAATTATCTGTTGTAAAGTAAAGAATAAGGAATATTCTAACAAGGTCTTTGACTTTCTAGGATACACATTCAAACCAAGGCTGGTGAATAACTGTAAAGACAATTGTTTATTTATAGGATTTACTCCAGCCATAAGTAAGAAATCTATTCAAGCAATACGACAAGAAATTAAGAGTTATAAGTGGCACTTGCGTAGCGATTTGTCTTTGGAAGGAATCTCTGAAAACTTTAATTCAGTCCTAAGAGGATGGATTAACTATTTTGGGAAATATTCCCCTGAGGCATTAAAACCTATTGCAAGATACTTTAATTCTATTCTAATCAAATGGGCAATGCGAAAGTATCTGAGGCTCAAAGGACATAAAATAAAAGCTATTCAATACATTGAGAAAATAGCTCAAAATGATCCAAAATTGTTTGCACATTGGTATCAAAGCAAAGGATTTGTGGTTATCTAATGGGAGCAGTGTGAGTTGAGAAGCTCATGCACTGTTCTGCGAGGGGCTAGCGGGGAAGTTCTGCTGGCCTACTCACCCAGCCTTATTATGAAATCAAGTTGTGACAACTATGGATATTCAAATGATATTGTTTCACTATTCCCTACTATCTCTCCTGATAATATGACCTTCTGTTCACTAGAGATATTACAACCTATAAATATCTTTGTTGCGCTTTCGTCTATAAGTCTTTCATAGTCTTTTGATTGTCTAAGAGCTTCTTCAGCGATGCCGTTATACTTCATCTCTATCAGCACACCAATATTGTTTTTTTCAATCACTATATCGGCTCTACCTTTTGTACCATCTGGTTTTGTAGTATATCTTTCGCTAGCAAACTTACTATTAACCACCTGCAATACTATATTATTTAATAATGAGTGCATTAAATCTTCATTAGCAAATAAGCCGCTATTTTTTATTGTAGTACTGGTTTGTGTGTATAAACTTACGTTTCTGATTAAATCAGCTAAAGTTGGTGCAAACTGATCTTTAAAAATCGATTTAATTTCTTGAAGCGCTTCTGTATCAAATACTTTACTTAGTATATCAGTAAGGTCTAAGAATTTCCTAGTATCAATGTTAAATATCGTTTTATAGTATTCTTCGATTTTCTTTCCAAATTCTTTAATTATCTCTTTGTTTGGTAATTGATATTTAGTAGGATTTTCTTTTACGATAGTTAGATAACCTGTAATAAAGAAATAAGAAAATATTAACTCTAAACCAAGGACGTTTATCTTTGAGTTATTACCTGTGCTAGTTATTTCTTTTAATGTGTTGAAATCATCGACTGTAAAATCTTCTTTTAAAGAGCTGATATGAACACTTCCACCACTTACTAATAACTCTATTTGTTCTTTAAATTCTTGCTTCTTAAACAAATGACTGATGAAGTCAATACTACCACTCTTTTCCCAATATGACTTGAAGCCATCATCCTGTCTATTAAGGTAATTAACAACTGACCAAATATTATACTTATCTATAAAACTTTTTTCTTCATCACTCCCTATATTTTCTTGATAACCATTATACCAATCTTTGATTTTAGAGCTGTTAGGTTCTTCTATTGAAAAATGCTCTAATAGCAGATCCATTTCTTCTGGGTTTATTGCATAATATTGACTATACTTTTTATTTGTTATGTTATATTTGGAGAGGTTGTTTACACCAGATAGCATACCACTTTGTACAATGTACTGAACTCCAGTTAGTAGGCCTTTTTCTAAATAATCATTTCCTTTAAAACTAGCCTCAAAAATACCTCTGAATAATTCTGTTACTACTTTAGCTGATTCACTACTAAATTCTCTGTAGGCTTGATTTGCAGCAGCATCATACTCATCAATTAATACCCATACTTTTTTTTGATGATAAGCATGAAGTAATGAGCATAAATCTTTTATAATCGTATTAAAATTATCAGTTTGTTTTTTATTTAAAAGCTTTTTATATTCTAAGCCAACCGTGGTTTCCTTATAAGATTTTTCACTATCTTTCAAATAACTAAAATTTCTAACTGTTTCAATAATATTAGTATATAATTTGGATCTGATATCATTAGCATTACTACCTTTACAATCTTTAAAGTCTATCGATATTACTGGATATTGTCCTTGATAATTTAACGCTTCAGGTATCTTTTCTATTAATTTTGAGGTTTTGATAGTTATAATCTGGTCTGTAAAGCCTTGTTTAATTTGAATTTTACCACCAGCAAAAAGCTTATAGTTTAAAGTTTCTTTTTTATCTTTAATTACCCTCCCATTCTCATCAACTTGAATTTCAAGAAACTTCTTAAGCATCTCAAGATTTGATGATTTACCCCAACGTCTTGGCATAGTTATAAGAGTCACCGCATCTTTGCTATTCATTATTTCTTCAATAAACAAGCTTTTATCAACAAAGATACTACTTTCTGTTACTAATTTTTCAAAACCACCACCACAGTATATTCCTAATTTAGGAGACGTTTTTTCTCTTTTAGTTGGAGGTTCCCTCTCTACATCTTTCTCGTTTTGCTCTAGTGCTCTTTTCATCATTCTTATTTATCTCTAATCACTATTCTTAAAAGGTACAGCAAACTATTTTAAGAAACAAACTAAAATTAGCATGTGTCGCAATTATAACATGTATGTTTCGTATAATTCAAGGCAACGCATTTTGTAAAATAAAGTTCTAATTATTTAATTTTCCTAAGTTATCGTGATTTAGAAGAAATGGACTATTATCAGGGGGATAGATCATGCTACATTACAGCGGTGGGTAATCAAGTTTGCTAGCTGGTTCTGTCGCATCTGCAAAATTTTGTAAAAAATTATAACGACGTTATGCCAACTTCAGGAGCAAAAATTATCAGAATTTCTTATGTTTTTTTTGCAGATGCGACAGAACCATTTCGTTTGATATAACTGACTTGAATTTGTCAAGTGATTCTCAGAGATTTTTGGTTGACGCTCTTGCATGTATATTCCTTAACTCTCAGACTAAATATAACATCTTTAATCCCTTTAAGGTTATGGTTTTTTAACAACCAAAATAGTCAAATCTAACAGATGCTTGATCTCTCAAAACTATAATTATATTATGCAACACTTCGTAATACTTGGTTATCATTAACATTCTTCATACCTGGATATCATCGACAAAATTGATCCCTTAGGTCATCATTCAGCCTAGCAGTTCTGACTTGGATCATCTGATGAGCTCCTTCCTGCGTCAATCTCATTTGCTGCTTTTTAACCATTCTTTTACTAATTACCTCATTAACTGCGGCTTCTACAAAAGCTGTAGAAATGATTTCACCATATCTGTGTCTTTCTGCATAATTAGTAATATAGCAGCTGTTTGATTTTATGTAAGTCTAAAATTCATCTGCATATTTCCATTATCTTTTGCTGCCTTTGTCTAATCCTTCTTCTTAACAATCTTCAGAGAATGACTCTATTTTGTCTAAGGCTTTGCTAACATTACCATGCCATATATTCCACTTTATACTTTCTAATTGCTTAGATAACTGATCCCAGCAGTCATCAGATAGAACACTAAGCATTTGGTTCATTACTGTTATCCTCATCGTAATATGAAACCACTTTTGAATGGCCTCGATCATCTTATAACTACAGTATAAATAAAGGGCCATAAAATTCACAGCCAAAATTCTCAATAGCATAGTTGAGTGTAGTTCTTTCTTATTAACCAAGTTCTGAATAAAAAAGAAGCGGATTTAAAATTAGAGAGGAAGCGGGGTTAATCACAGAAAAATATTTTTGCGGATATAAAAATTAATAAATTGATCCTGAAATAATTATCAAGGAAGAGCAAAGCCTAGTTCAAAACTTAGGCTAAACAACATATGCAAGGGGTATTATGAATCTGACAGTTCCACAAATATATGTTCACTGATTTTTATGCCACGATCACCTACAATTTTTAAATCTCCGTCTTTATATTGAAGTTCAAATGTAGCCTCATCAGGCGCAAGGCTAAGAACATACTTTAAATGATCATTATTTTCAGCTAAAAAATCTATTACATCCTTGCCTATAACATTTGTTTGAGAGGTGTCAGCTCCATGTTTTAATAGTTCTATTAAGCAGGATATATTACCTTTTTTGGCTGCCAAATGAAGAGGTGTGTAAAAATCTCCAGATTTACTATTCACATCACCTCCAAACTCTTCTATTAGCATTTTCATTATTTCTGCATTACCCTCTTTAGCACAAAAATGTATAGGACAACACTCATCCACGTTACAGCGATAGATCAACGATTCATCTTCTTCTAAAAGCTCTCTAACTAAATCTATGTCTTTTTCTCTTATTGCGCTCTCTATTTCATCTAAATTACTGCGATAACGAAAGTAATTAGGATTTTGAGATTGTTTTAATGTAAAAAACTCTTTAAGTTTTGGCTCACAAGATTTTATCCATTGGGTTAAATGTGCAAAAGGGTTAATGCTCCCGATATAATTTACTTGATCTTTTTGAAGTAATTTATATTTTGCATTGAACAGAGCAATATCCAAATCTTTAAAAGCTTTACCTATTTTATAATAATCTTTATAATCATCAGAGAAGCCTTCAAGAGCTATAATTTTTTTCATCCTCAAAGGGCTAAAATGCAAAACCTCTTTGTTTTCCTCTAGAAATGGTAGTATTTCTTTGCAATCTTCAATAATAGAGTTAAATATATCAGTTTCTTCTGGGGTCATGTGCCAAATTTCAAAAGGGACTTATTTAAATTATAGCTTTAAATTACGAATTAAGCTAAAGTTTTTATAAAAATTTTGATATAATATAGAATTGTAATAGGTAAAAATTATGCTCCTTGGAAAAAGCAAACCTTGCCCCCAAAATAGGATCAAAATAAGGCAAAATCATATATATCCTTCGGTGCTGGAAGAGAGATTAATTACAGCAATGATGGAAGTAGCAAATTTGCACTTTCATAATTACCACGTTTTTTGTTACGAGACGATAAAAATTTTCATAGAACATGATAGCTTTAAAGAAATCATTGCTATACACAAAGAGCTTCAACGTGGAGATGCTACAAAGCCTGGAGTTATACCTACTCTAAGAGAATTGGTAGGAGGTTTTTCTTACACTGGTCTTATAATACCATATGTATATATAACTCATGAGGTACCTTTTGAGTGCCAAAACGTATGCCTTGGTTCTGGAATATATCCAGCTAAGTTAATTGGTGTATTTAAAGAACTAGGACAAGATAATCCTCAAGAGGCTTAAAATAAACTTATTTATATCAAAATCATCTCCGAATTACTATTTTCTTTTGCAACAATCTCAACCCCTTTTTGACTCATTATATAAAATTCCTCTAAATCATCAGGAGTACAATATGAAAAAATCTCTGACAAAATCTCTTTGTAAGCTTCATTGGAGCTAAAATAATCCATAACATTATCTAAAAAAATACCTGTATGCATTACTTGTTCATGAGCACAAAAATTTGAACTTATATCACAAGCAATTTTTTCTGCTGCTGCTTGATTAAAGAGTTTGATATTTAATAACGTTTTTTCAAATTCAGGCGGAACATCTATCTTGCTGCTAATCGCAATACCTTTAAAATAAGAATCTAGCCATTCATGTAAATCTCCAAATATAAAAATATTATCCCTAGTCGGTAAATCTTTAATTTCTTGTTCTAGGAATTTATTTAATCCTGAAATTCTGCCAGATAAAGCTTTTGATAATTTTTCAGTAAACTCTAAATCTTTTTGATCTTCTGTTAAAGCATTAAATGCATCTAAAATACGTAAAGTCGCTAATACGCCTCCCTTACTCTTTAAGATTTCAGCAGTATTTTTAATAAAAAACCTTCTCATCCCACTACTGGCAAGGTCGATTTCTGCTTCTTTATTGCATAATAGGATAACAGGCGGAATCTTTTTGCCCCACTTATCAGCTTCCAGAACCATATTCATTGGCACATCGCCTTTTTTATTTTTAGCATTGATGTCTGCTCCTGAACTAATTAGTGTTTCCATTATTTCTAAAACATGTAATATTGCATCAACTGAGTAGCTCAAGCTTTTTTGCTTTATTGCATAATGCAAAGGTGTATTGCCATATTTATTTGCTATATTTACGTCTGCACCTCGTGCAATAAGCAATTCTGTTACTTTAAGATTATCTATAGCATAATACAAAGGTGTACAACCACATTCGTCAACTTCATTAATAAATTGAGGATACTTATCTAAAATTAATTTTATTATTTCTATTCGACCTTTACTTACAGCGCAATGCAGAATAGTACCTCTGTAGTAATGATAATTAGCACCAAACTCTAGAAGCAATTTTACAGCATCGTACTGGTAATGCTCAATAGCACGAACTATAGGGGTATCATGTGTCCATGTTGTAAGATTGACCAATTCAGGTGATTTTTGCAATATGCACCTTATTATATTGCAATCTCCCCGCTCTGCTGCATCATGTAAAATCACTAAATTAGGCATTTCGCTTTTTTCTTGTTCAAATTCTGATCCCTTATTTAAAAGTAATGTTATAATCTCCGCCCGACCTTTTTCGATCGCTATATGTAGCGGAGTTTTATATTCTCCATTTTTTGCAGTGAGGTTTGCCTTTAGTTCAATCAGCTTTTTTATAGCTTCTACAGCTCCAACTTTGACTGCTTCATGCAAAGGTGTATTATCTTGAGAATTTTTATGATTAATATCAACATCTTTGCCAGCTAGTAATGATAATATTTCAGGTTGATTTGCCATAGCTGCAGAATGTAACGCATCTCTCTTGGCGTAAAATACTATTCGCGTATCAATTTTTGATAAAAGCATCTCAACATTCCGGGATAAACCTTTCTGCACGGCTAAACCTAAAGAGTTATTTCCTTCTTTATCGTATGCTTCGCGGATCTTAGCGCCAGGATTAGTGTCTAATAATACTTCTAAAGCCTTCGAATCTTCGTGTAAGGCTGCATAATGTAAAGGAGTTCTTCCATCTTTATCCCTTAAACCTAGGAAAGACCCTTTTCTTAGAAGCCTTTTAACTTCAGGTATATCATTGAGTTTTACAGCTTCATGTAATCTATAATCTTCAAGGTATATTTTTCTTTTATTCATAACTTATACCAATTGATCAGTTAATAGATCTCCTGATACTTTAAGACCTTCAGTTTCTAATTTAACGCGTTTAGCTTCATGCTCAACATCTTCTTCTTTATACATAGAACCTTGGCTAATTTTATAGAATTCTTCCAAATCCTTAGGACCAAAATAAGAAAAAAGCTCACATAACACGTCTTTCAAACCTTTGTTAATAGATGCGGTAGAATCTTTATGGCTAGCAAAATAATTAAGTAAATCTTGCAAAAAAATACCATTACAGATTTTACTAAGTTTACTTTCTGGCAACGCAACAAAATTCGAGCTTATCGAATACGCAACTTTATCTGTTAACATGCATTTATATTTTTCTACATGAGGCAACAAAGGACTAAGAGGATTATCAATTTTTATTTTTTTACTAATCAGATTAGCTCTCTGAATAAACCACAAACAATCATCTAATTCGTCAAACAATCTATAATCTATTCTACCTGGTATAACCTTCTGCTTTAAATCATTAATCAACTTTTGTGCTTTTTCAGATAATTTGGAAGACAGATATTCTATATACTTACAATCATAATTCTCTCTAACTATAGCAAGGATATATGCTCCAGCTAGTATCCCGTCTTCAGCTAGCAAAAGCGCACCAATCTTTTGCTTATCTAATTCTACGATTTGTTCTGTTAAGTTAACAAGTCCCGTACTTAATATCGAAGCTGATGTATTAATTGTCCCTTTCCAATAAGGACTATAAATTGTCAAATCCAAAGGTGTCTTTCCTCCGAGATCCTTTGCATTAATATCTGCACCATGGAGGACTAGATGTTTTATTATTTTTTTAATTCCATTTTTAGAATAATCTTCATTAGATATACTCCTGATGAAACAATGAATCGGAGCGCTATGAAAATTATCTACAGCGCAAGCATCTGCATCATTTTCAAGTAGTAGTTTTATTACTTCATGACTAAAATGCCGTTTTTTTAGAGCTACATGCAATGGAGTTTGGCCATTGCAACCCTTAGCATTAATTAAATCTGGTTGTAAAAACCAGCTTACTAATTTAGTATCCTGTTCCGCGGCTAAATGTAAAGCCGTATCACGATTTTGATCTTTATTATATATATTAATTTCATTCTCTATAAAAAATTTTACAATGTCATATCTTGATTGTTTTATGGCATCAAATAAGGGATCATCATAAAGACCTTTAATAGGAGGAGAGGACTTTTGACATATAAGTTTGACTGCATCAAGCTTATCTTGCTTGATTGCTGCATGTAAAAAATGTGCACGATTATGTTCGTTAGAATTTTCTAAAAAAAGCTCTAAAAAGTCCATCAACGGATTGTCATTTATAATCATATCATAAACTGCCCAACTTGATGCTTTATAATCCCAAAGTAATTTTGCAGTCTCCTTAGAGCCATTTTTGACTGCTAAATACATGGGGATATCCTCCTTACAGTCGCGAGGTACTTTATCAGCCCCATTATCCAACAAGTATTTTGCTGCAAACAAATTATTATCTTTAGAAGCTAGATGCAAAGCTGTTTGATTTTTACAATCCCTTGCATCAATATTAGCGCCATGTTTTAAAAGCAATCCAATATTATGCAAGCAACCTTCACGCACAGCAAAATGGAGAGGAGTAGTTTCATATTCATCTCCCGCATTGATGATTTCCTTATCAAGATTGGTATTTAAGAGAAGCTCTAATACATTACCATCCTCATGCAAAACAGCATAATGAAGAGCATTATGGCCATATCTATCCTTTTGGCCAATATCATCGCTTATACAATCACTCTCTGCTAATAATTGATGAATTTCATCCAAATTATTTGCCTTGACAGCTTTATGTAATCTATAATCCTTAATATATATTTTATCCATAACTTATGCCACTTGATCAGTTAATAACTCTCCTGATGTTTTAACGTCCTCGGTTTCTAATTTAACGCGTTTAGCTTCATGCTCAGTATCTTCTTCTTTATACATAGAACCCTGGCTGATTTTGTAAAATTCTTCCAAATCCTTAGGGCCAAAATAAGAGAATAGCTCACATAAAATGTCTTTAAAACCTTTGTTAACAGATGTAGTAGAATCTTTCGGGCAAGCAAAATAATTAAGTACGTCTTGTAAAAAAATACCTTGACAAATTTTATGCAATTTATTTTCTGGTAATTCAATAAAATTTGTGCTTATAGCGTTTGTTACCTTATTTGTTAAAGTTTGTTTAAGACTTTCTATTTGAGGTAAAAGGCTACTCAATGGATTATATACGAGAGGATTAGTCTGTTTAAGTATCAGTTTTGATCTATTAACAGACAAAATGTAATCATTTAAATAAAAAAATAATTTATGATCTATTTCTTGTGGAATTTCTCTTTGTTTGTAATAATCACTCATTTTTTTGGACTCACCAGATAACTTAAGAGCTAAATCATCAACAATATGCTTTTGCGAATCGTAGTGATGGCTAATATGAGAGAAAATGTAAGCACCAGCTAAAAGGCCATAATCAGCCTGCAAAAGTACTTCAAAATTTTTAACATAAAATTCTATATTCTGTTCTGTTAATTGGGCAACTCCAGTACTAAGTATCACAGCAACACTCTCCATGGCTTTCTCAGATGAATCGTCCATAAGGAAATCTATAGATGTTTTACCTTGTGAATTTTTTGCGTTAACATTAGCCCCATTTTTTATACAAAGTTCTACAATTCCATAATTTTTTCTCTCTGCAGCTTTAATTAAAGGAGTTGTAAACTTAAATATTTCATGCTCAATAGCCAATAGGAATTTTTGAAATACAAGTTCTATTATTTTTTTCCGCTCCCATCTTATTGAAAGATCTAGATATTCATACATATCCTCAGGAGTAGAATTTTCTAGAAAAAGTTTAAAAATGTCTAGGTAAGCATAATTACGTATAATCAAAAAAGGAATATCTGAATCTCTAACTTTGTTATCCCAGAGAAGTTTGGCAATCTCTTTTGATTGATTCTTGACTGCTAAAAGCATTGGAGTATTATATTCAGTATCACCACATTCTAGCTCAGCTCCTCGGTCTACTAATAGCTTTGCTGCATCAAACTTATTATCTTTAGCGGCTAAATGTATCGCCATTTGTTCTTTAGGATTCATAGCGTCAATATCAGCTCCATGATCTAATAAAAGCTCAATGCTACGTACACAGCCTTCTCGTACAGCAAAGTGAATAGGTTTGTTATCATATTCATCTCCAGCATTAACTATCTTTTTATTAGGTTTAGCATTTAAGAGAAGCTCTAAAGCCCTATGATCTTCATGTAAAGCTGCTAAGTGCAAAGCATTATGACCATATTTATCCTTTTGGCCAATATCATCATTTATATCATCACTTTCTTCTAATAATTTTTGAATTTCAGTTAGATTATTTGTTTTTACAGCTGCGCGTAAAGGAGAATCATAACTCCTTACCATCAATCTATACATAATTTTTGGATATTAAAGTTATTATATTCTACAATAGCATAAAATTATTAATAAAAACAATATATTATAGTAATATTTAAATAGATGCTTATTTGTAATCTATTATTTTTTGGTTAAAATATAATTAATTAAGCTATACCAAAGCAAATATGACTGAAGAAAATGAAGAATTATTAAAAGCCTTGTGTTCGGGTGATAAATTAACGCAGATGTTGATAGTGCAACAAGAAGGCTATTGCATGACCTTAGAAGAATTGCAAGATGCTTCAATAGAATACTTAGGCTCCGATGTAGATGTAAATGTTGAATATGAGGGTGGTATGAGACCTATACATTTAGCTACGTTAAACGGTTATAAGAAGGTAGTCGAATTTTTGATAGAGCAAGGTGCTGAGACTGATATCAAGAATGATATATCTATAACCCCATTATACATAGCAGCGCAAAATGGTCATACGGATATAGTTGAAATGTTGGCAACTGAAGAGAATATTAATCTTGTAATTTATGAAGGTGACACCATTTTGCAAGCAGCTTCTGAATATGATCGTCTGGATACAATACAATTTCTTTTAAGTAAGGGTGCTGATACTACTATTAAAAATCATTATAAAGGACAAACACCACTACACTTAGCCTCATTAAAAGGTCACATAAAAGCTGTTAAATTATTAACTAACCATATGATGTCTAATGGGGTAGATATTAATATCAAAAACAAAGAGGAGCAAACGCCTATGCACTGTGCAGTAGAAGGAAAAAATGAAGAGGTAATAAAGTTTTTATTAGAAAAAGGTATGGATATTAACGCCCGAGATGAAAGAGGTAACACCCCCTTATATTTAGCAACCACTCTTTATAGGCCAGGAAATTTTTGCGTTAAAGAACTAATAGAATTTTTAATAAATCATGGAGCAGAGGTTAATATTGCAAGAAAAGATGGGGATATCCCCTTACATCGAGCTGCTCTGAATGGAGACGTGGATGTAGTGGGCTTATTAATTGATAAAGGTGCTGATATTAATAAGCAAAATGAATATTATGGTAATGCTCCTATCCACTTAGCGGCTAAATGCCGTATATCTTATCGCAGCGAAGAATTAATACCGTTATTAATAAGTAAAGGCGCAGACTTTCAGATTAAAAACAGTTGTGGTAAGACTCCTTTGCATCGGGCTGTAGAAGATAATAGAGAAAATCAAGTAGAATTATTGTTAATCAATGGTGCCAACGTCAATGCTCAGGATAAAGATGGTAATACTCCTCTTCATCTAGCTGCGAAGCTTTATGGAGGAGATAAGGTGACTGAGTTACTGATAAACCAAGGAGCAAAAGTCAATAGCGTTAACAACGATGGTTCTACTCCATTACATCTTGCTTTACGTTGTTATCGTTTTAATAGAAGCCAGACAGCAAAAATTCTATTATCTAAAGAAGTAGATGTTAATTTAAAAGATCATAAGGGAAGTATCTCTTTGCATCTTGCTGCTTATATAGATGAAGATATAGTGAGTATTTTAATTGATAAGGGTGCTGATATTAATGCACCGGATAATGAGGGTTACACACCTCTAAATTTAGTTTTAAAAAGCTTATTTAAACAAAGTTATTGGCATAGCGATTCCTTAAAAGACGTCGATAACATCGGAGTAGCAAGCTTTTTAATAAATAAGGGTGCAGATGTTAATACATCAGGTGATGATGGCCAAACTTCTTTACATTTAGCTATAAAGTCTCATCACCATCCAGATGAAGGTTTAGTAAAACTGATATTAGACAAAGGGGCCGAGATTGACAAAAAAGATCCACATGGTAAAACGGTTTTATATAAAGCGGCTGAAAATGGTTTTGATAACGTTGTAAAGCTACTCATCTCAAGACGAGCAAATGTTAACATAACAAGCGATTCTGGAGAAACTGTTCTTGATACAGCTATTAGCAAATGCAATCTGATGACAGTAAAATTATTATGCTCTTACAAAGAGGTTGTAGAAAATAGTAAATACGAAAATTTATTTAACTACATGAAGAAAAATCTAGCAAACATTACAAAAATCGAGTTAGAAGATCTTAGCAATTTTCCTCTGGCTACTATGAATATACTCAAAATCTTTGAATATGATAAAAGCCTGTTAAAGGTATTAGAGAGTGCTTTTAGAGAATATGTGGATAATATTGGACCTGAAGCAAATGGCGATATAAAAGAAACCCTAATTTTAAAATCTAGGCTAGAACTTTCTCAAAAAGTTCTTAAATGCGATAAATTTGAAGGTGCAGGAACAGAAAATTTATTTTTAAAAGCAGAGAATATATATAAAGATACATCTAGATACATTTGCAAACTCATTAAACCTATACTGAACCAAAATAAATTATTCGGTAAACTTGACGAAGGAGTGCTAGAAAATATATTAGGTTTTTTAGAGGAAGCAAATATTTTGGATTTGTATTTATCTGGAGACGATAAAAAAGTTATAGAGTCTTATGATCCAGCTTAATATAGGGAGCCTTAGAGAAACTATGCTATATATGCTAAAGCTTAACCAAATATCATTTTGCTACATCAAGTGACATTCAGCATTTTTTTCATAGGCCGTTTGACCTAAATTTTCAAGCATATCTTGCTCTTCTTTAATTGTTATTTCGGTATTGATCTTGATTGCTTGAGTTTTAGGGGGTCTGATGGAAGCAAAATTAACTTGGTCACGCAGATTTAAATAACTCCATATAGCTTCAATAACTTCTGTTTGATTTAATGCGCAAGTTCTAGCGGGCATTTCTTCATCAGGAGCTATCGACCAAACTTTAGCAATTAGCTTTGTTCCTAATTTTCTTAGTTCTTGATTAGCATTTCTGTCAAAAATAGTAAACTCTATTTTATTTTTAATAATGCCGGATTTTAAGCAGTATTTTCCTAATGTGCTTAATAAACTTGAATACCACATTACTTCAGATATTGTGTGAGGTTCAAGAGCAATTAGAGCGTCGTAATAGATCAAGATGTCAAAAAGGTTATTTGCAAAACGATGAATATTGTATGATTTAACTTTATTTGAATTAGATTGAAACACCTTAAAGATTTTCACTCCAGCTCTTAGCTTTTCGCGATCGCAAAAATAATTTTCTGTAATTAATCCACAAACAGTATCTTCATGTTTAATTAATAAATTAGCTTTTTTATTTACCATACTCTGAATAACATCTGGTGAGCTACATAACAAGAATAGTAGTTTGGGATCATTGCATAAATCTAAAACAGATTTGCCATAGTTATTTTTTTCTTTTACGCTACTACCTTTATCAAAAAACATTCTTAAAATTTTGAATCCAGCTGAATAATATGGGGTAAGATCTTTAAATTCGCTTAAGACTATATGAAGTGGATTATTTCCTTTTTTATTTTTGAATTGAATATCAGCATTAGCATCTAGAAGGGGCTTTATGACTTTAAAGTAACTAGAATCTCTTAAGGCATAGCTTAAAGGGGATTCATTATTTTTATCTTTAATATTAACCCTAATTCCTTTATTAATCAGAAGTTCAACCATCATCTTGCTCTTAGCAAGTACAGCGTAGTGCAAAAATGTCCTCCCCGATACATCTTGATAATTTATATCTGTCTGGCTATCTAATAACAGTTCTACTAATTCAACTTGTTCCTTACGGATAGCATACCATAAATGGCTTAAATTTATTCTCTTATTGCTTAATAAAGCATCTACAGTATCCTTATGTCCATTCTTAAATGCATAATACAAAGCTCTATCTCCATGTTGGTCTTGAAATCTGGAATCAACTCCTTTTTCTAAAAGTAATTTTACAATTTCTGTATGACCTTTTTGAGCAGCTATGATTAAAGCTATTTTATTTCCTTCTAGCTTCAAATCCGCCCCTTTTTCTATTAAGAATCTAGTTAATTCTAATGATCCATGGCATGCTGCATACTTTAAAGCCGTCTTACAATCAGGTTTATTAGAATTAATATTACTGCCGGCGTTGATGAGTAATTTTATGATTTTTATATGATCTTCATACCTATAATCTGAATATGATGACCTCATCGCCAGATCTAAAGCATCGTATCTACCACTCCAGTATTGGTAATGTACTTTTGCACCTTTTTCTAAGAGCAGCTGTACAACATCTGAGCGACCATTAACAGCAGCTGCCATTAGGGGAGTTTCGCCGTCTTTAGCTCTACAATTTATATTTGCTTTTTTATCTAGAATTAATTGTGTTGCTTGTACATCACCAATCCGAGCAGCATAATGCAAAATTCTTCTACCGCAATGGTTTGGAACCTCGGTTCCAAACTTTTCCAGAATAGTTAAGATTAAACTTCTTGCTACTTCGTTTTTTTTAAAACAAGTAGACCAAGATAAGTCGCTTATTAACTTACTGGCTTCATCAACCGCAGGATCAGTTTTAATAGCTAGAGAACTTAATAAAGACGCAAAATAGTCTGAGCAATTTTTATTAGGGTCCTTATTCATTTTATTTATATGTAGTTATATATACTATTTTATATTAATATTTTTAGGGATTCAATATCGCTACCTATCTGCAAAAAAATATCACGAACCCAATTAATCAACACGGAGGCCATGAACTAAGATTTTATATTCTCTTGAGAAAATTCTCGAATGATGATTTAAATTTTTAGCGATGCTTGTATTTTAATAAAAAGTAATAAACTATAAATTTTATGCAAACTATTACTCTATAGTTTCATTTACTCATTTTATGTTATAGTTAAATATATTAAAGGAGAAGTGCTATATAATTTTATTTAAATTTCTTTGATCATGAAACAAGAAACCATCCAAGATGCTAATACTAATTATACTGACCCTATGTCTGAGGTGGCAAAAAGGGGAAATGTTAAAGAGTTAGCAAAGCTGTATGCAAGTGGAGCTAGACCGATTAATGAGTTAGTAGAAAGCCCTTTGAGGGTAGCTGCGGCATACGGACATTTGGAGGTAGTAAAGTGGCTTTTAAAAAATGATTTTGTTAATATTAATGCAGCAAGTAAGCTTGGTCTTACAGCCCTTCATATTGCAATCCTTAAAGGCCATAAGGATATAGTAAAAGCTCTTGTCGCCCAAGATGGGATTAACGTCAACGTAAAAAATGAGAAAGGCATTACTCCTTTACATCTAGCTGCTTTTGAAGGTCATGAGCAAATTGTGCAGCTTCTTTTGGATCAGGATGAGATAGATACAGAGGCTAGATCAAAAGATAGTCATAATTTTGTAGATTTAGCTGTTGGTAAGAACCATTTACAAGTTGTAAAAGTGATCGTAGCTTACAATCAAGTAGTTATTTATGAGAAAAATAATTGGGGAAGGATGGCTATACATGTGGCAGCTTTAAATGGGGCAATTGATGTTGTGAAATTTATTTTAGATTTTGATGAAACCCTTGTGGATGCTAAGGATAAAGATGGCGTCACCCCTTTATGATTAGCTGCTGTGAAAGGGCACGTCAAAATAGTGAACATACTTTTAGAAAGAGGCGCTAACATAAATCATAAAACAAACGAAGGATTTACAGCATTGCACATAGCTGCTCAAGAAGGACAGTTAGAGACTGTTCATCTATTGTTATTGAATGATAAGATTGAGCTTTATCCTGAAAGAGATGGATTACAGCCTTTGCACTTAGCTGCTCAAGGTGGTCATTGTGAGGTTATTAAAGAACTTATGTCTTTAAGTAAGATAGATATTAACGCAGAAGAGGATAGTCGTGATCGAACTCCGCTATATTTAGCTGTTAAATTAGGAAAATACGAAGCTGTTAAATTACTTTTAACTTATGATAACATTGATATTAACTATGAAAGTATGGGGGGGACGCCGCTATATAGAGCTGCATGTGATGGATATGCTGAGATAGTAGAACTACTCTTAGGACAGAAGGGCATAAAAGTAAACAAAGGCAAAGATTTTTCTAATACACCTTTATATGGGGCTGTTGTTGATGGTCATTATAATATAGTTAAGTTACTTCTAAGCCATGATGAAATCGAGTGCAATACAGAAACTTATTATAATAACACACCTTTAACTTTAGCTGCCCAAAACGGTCATATAGAGGTTTTAAAAATACTTTTAGCTCATCAAAAAGTGAAGATTACCGATGAGACCTGGCCTAGGATTTTGTTTAATGCAGCTAAAAATGAGCATCTTGAGACAGTAAAATTTCTTTTACCTATTTCTCAAATTACTTCAGATACCTTAGGTGCTATTTTTGCTAGAACAGCTGAGTTTGGCAAAGATAATATAATCAAGCTACTTTTAACATATGATGAGCTTGAGATAAATAATGCGAAAATTTGGGGTGTTCCCGCTATCCATATGGCTGCAGCAAATAACCGCATTAAGGTACTAAAGTTGCTTTTAGATTGTAGAGAGATTGATGTGAATATCAAAAATTCAAGTGGAGAAACAGCTTTACATAGAGCTGCAAGTAGTGGTCATATAAAAGTAACACAAATGCTTTTATCCCATAAAAAAGCTGACCTCAATAGTAAAGATTTAAAAGGTATAACTCCAATACAAGCTGCCTTGAAAAACAATAATACAGATATTATGAAGCTATTAAGAGAGTATGGGGCTAATTTTAATGTCCTAAATGATAAAGGCTTATCCTTATTAGATATATCAATCTCTAAAAAATATTCAAGAGAAGTTATATTGCTACTTTATAGTTTTGGAGTCTTGCCAAAATCACTTGATGAAGCCAACGCTTATTTTATTAAAAAAAAGCATGAGATTTTTCAAGTCAAGAACAGAATTTATAAGATTGCCGGAGGTTTAAATGCATTGAAATTATTTTCAGACCTAGACATAAAAGACCAGATACATAGATTTAGTATTCAGATGCTAGAAGAGATACATAGAGCAATTGTAGATAAGGTCAACATTGCTGTTATATTAGAGCTAGAAAAGGATAAAATTGTGCTGCCTGATTTAATAAATGCATGTCAAAATTTTACGTCGAATAAGGTGCATAATAAACAAATTCGTCAAGATATAACTAAACTGCGAAAAAAAATAGAAAAGATTTTACCTAATATACCTGCTATTGGTTCTGATTTAACCCATGATGTCGTAGCAGGTTTGCCTAATTCCAATTTTAGGAAGATCGATAAAAATCCATTTGCCCATTTTTGGAAATTTCTTGATACAAAAGAGCAAGGAAAGCTATTCTGTTTAAGGCATGCAAAATATGAAGAAGAAAGTGATATTATATATTCCAAACGCCAACAAAGCCCTCTTGATCAACACGAAGAGCAGCTTGAATATAGTGATCAAAGTGTACTCGGCAGTGTAGAAAGCAGACTATAAGCATGCTCAGGGTCTAGCGGAACAAGAATATAAACTATAGTGTTTAGTCCCGTTATGAGGTGGTTAGGATTAACGATAAAAGATTTTGGGTTAGATTGCCAGGTTTTTATTATAAATTCGAATGGGGTAAGGCCTTTTAAAGTTTTTAGTCGTTTAGCGTAATTATAAGCATCCACAAATATATTCAGATGCTCTCTAAGCTGATCATGATTATCATAGTAATACCTATGAACTGTAGCTTCTTTAAGAGTTCTGTTCATTCTTTCAACTTGACCGTTAGTCCAAGGATGATTCACTTTTGTAAGCCTATGCTCTATGTTGGTATCGTTGCAAACTTTGTCAAATATATGCATAAAAGCATATTTATCTTGAGTCCTGTTGGTAAATTGAATACCGTTATCTGTAAGAATAGTGTGGATTTCATAAGGCACTTTCTTGATTAAGTTTCTTAAAAACTCAGCTGTTTGCACTTTTCCTGATTTTTCTAAAAGTTCGACATAAACAAATTTTGAAGTTCTATCGATAGCTACAAAAAGATAAAGCTTGCCTTCTTCGGTTCTAACTTCTGCAATATCAATATGGAAGTATCCTACGGAGTAAGACTTGAATTTTGCCTTGTTCTTTTTATCCCCTCCAGTTTTAGGTAGTTGGCTGATACCGTGTCTTTGAAACAGGCGATGAAGAGAGGATCTGCTTAAATGAGGTATTGTTGCCTGTAGAGCATACAGGCAATCATCAAGAGGCAATAGTGTTGTTTTTCTGAAAGCGATGCAAGCAGCTTCTTCTTCTGCAGAAAGAACTGTAGACCTAACGCTTTTAGGCCCCATAGCAGCATCACATGTATACTTGCGTTTCCTCCATTTAGCTACAGTCTTAGGATTAATAGAATATTTGGCAGCTAAAGAATTTATGCTTTCTTTACTACTCTGGATATACTTACGTACTGCCTCTGTCGTTTTGGCGCAAGCGTGTAGAATCTGTCCCTTAATGATTCCTTATTAGATGGATCAATTAATAACATAACATTATTATTTATACCATCACAATATGGAACTAAACATCCCTATTAAGTCATTATCTAAACTGTTTACGTTTCTCAAAGAAAAATCTTGTATATCTTATATTCTTACGGAAATGCTTCCAAGCTTTGAGTTCAACAATCTGTTTGATATTTAATATTATCGGTTTAGGAGTATCCAAGTTAAGTGTTTTTTTAGGCTACTTTAAAAAACGTTCTAACAAAATTAAACTGAACCAAAAATACTTTGACTTATTTATTGATTTTAATAAAATATACCATGCTTAAAGTATATATTTAAAAAATTTATTAAGAACTATTGACAATTATTTTATAAATTGCTAGAATGGCATAGTTACCGCAATATTAACTTATGAATTAAAAATATATGTTTGCTCAAATAGCAAATTGCTCAGCTCAATTCAATAATGCAGTTTATACATGCAGTGCTTATTCATTCTTGTTGAGATTGACGACAATAAAAGGTTCTTTTTTAAACAATCAGTCAAATACATTTAAAAAAGCATATGGCGCAACTCATTACAGTTTACCATATCTTGGTTTTAAAGGATGTATTTATATCTTAAATAAAGCCTTCGGCTATACAATCTCTCCTCAAGGTCAACAAATGATTGATATTGTTACAGCATTGGCATTTGTTAACAATCTAGCTCACGAATTTATGCACGTAGATGAAGTTAAAGAATATATGCCAGCTAAATCAGTAGAATCACATCACTATATTCCTGTAATGGGAGATCATGTGGATTCAGATGTAGGAGCTGTTTGCTTAAACTAAAATTCTTGATTCCAGACTTAAAAATAATGATAATGACTTTTTATTAAGTCATTATCTCAAACATCTCGCACTACATACTAGAAGATAGCTGCAATACTCATATAATTTTTACTAGAACAATAAAATAGATAAATTATATGGAATGTATATTTTGCCTAAATGATAATACTATTAAATCATTAGCAATTCATCATCGATTTGATGTCCAGAGGAATTGATTCTAGCATAAAATGACAAGCTTTGTCTTTAATCAAAGAAGGGATAGCATTTAAAGCTATTGCTAATTAAAGTGAGTTTGTCGTCAGAAATACTTTAGAACAAAGCTGTTGTTATTAAACAAACTATTAACAACCAAAGTATTGATTAGATTAAAGTGATTGACGTAGTTGAAATTGATGAGATGTGGCATTATGCCTAAAAAAAATAAAGAAAAATATGGATATGATTTGCTGTCTTTCGTGCCATGCAAAAGATCCTGTCCATTGAAGTTGGCTCTAAACATTAAGGAGTCTACTGTCGAAGCTTGATAGGTACAAAATTAGAACATTTTGTACAGATCACTGCAAGATTTATAGGGACTTAATACCCGAAGGGAAACTTATTCAAAGCAAGAAACAAACAAATGTAGTTGGAAAGTATTAACCGTCACGTCAGACATTACTTAGCCCGTTTAGAAGAAGGCCTCATTGTTATTCAAAATCAGCAGAAATAGTTGAACTTTCTTGTTATTTCTCGTGTGAATCCTAACTATCTTTGCAGTAGCGCAATGCCATAAAAACTTTGCTAAAAGTATCATGGTGTGATATTTTTGCAACACTGTGGCTAAAGTATCACATATTATATCATGTGTTTGACAAATTATTTTTATAAATATAATATATATTAAGCACGAGGTGGATAATTAGTACGCAAAACACACGAGCCTTAATAAATATTAATTTGAAGATTACATATGAAAAAAACAATTTTAGCACTTTTAGCAACAGCTGTTGCCTTCTCTGCATCAGCAGAAAATGTAAAAGAAGGTAAATTCTATTTCAGTAGCGAATTGGGAGGATTTTTACAAAATAAAGTTGCTGCTTCTAAAAATGGAGATACCGATTCTTTAAGATATAAATCCAAAACACCTAATACAGCTTTTGATATGGGTGTTAGCGTTGGTTATTATGCATTAGATAACTTTAGAGTAGAGGTAGCAGTTAACAAACCTTTTCTAAACAAGAGTACCCAGCAGTTTAATAGGTTAAATGCAGGTTTTAAGGATTACGCTACCGTTAAGTTGAAGGTTGCTGCATTACAATTAAAAAGCTATGTTGATTTGTTTGAAATTTCCGACTCAGCTAGATTGTACGCTGGGGGGGGTGTCGGTTTAGCAAACGTTCAAGGTAAAAGAACATATACATCAAACAATAAAAGCTACAAGTTTAAAAATAGATATAACTTTGCTTACTCTGTTGCTGTAGGAGCTGAGTTTGATGCTACAGATAGAATAAAATTAGGTTTAGAGTATAATTGGAAAGATTATGGAAAAGCGCAGGAGAAAAAACCTGATGATGCTACTGACGGATGGACACCTTATAAAACCAATGTACGTGGTCATAGTATCTTAGCAAAATTAAGATTGGATATCTAATTTTGCATCACAGATCTTGCTAGGGCTTACAAGCTCTAGTAGGACCTGTCTATAAAATTCTCTTTCTCAATTTAATCCTTTTAAGTATATTAAATAACCTTCCACCTTGCTTTAGCAGGCTTTATTTAGTATTATTTAAGTGCTGGAATTAATTATAGCAATAACTTTATGCTATAATAAAGCAGACATCTTTTTAAAACTCATAAATGCATAAGAATCATTACGACGTAATTGTAATAGGAGGAGGGCATGCTGGTGTTGAAGCAGCAGCTGCTAGTAGCCGCATGCAGGCCAAAACTTTACTTATTACTAAAGACGTTAACAACTTAGGCGAACTATCATGCAACCCCGCTATAGGAGGAGTTGGTAAGGGCACGCTTGTGAAAGAAATAGATGCTTTAGATGGCGTGATGGGGAGGATTACTGATCAAGCTGGTATTCATTATAAGATGTTAAATGAAAGCAGAGGAGCAGCCGTTTGGGGTCCCAGAGCTCAGGTTGATCGAAGTCTTTACAAAGCTGCAATGCAAAAAGAGATGTGCAATTACCCTAACCTTTCATGCCTTTTTGCAAGCGTAGAAGATCTTATTATTAAAGCGGGAAAGGTTTGTGGCGTAGTATTAGAAGATGGATCTGAAATCTTGGCAGAAAGCGTTGTGCTTACAACGGGAACCTTTCTTTCTGGAGTTATTCATATAGGTCTTACAAATTTTCCAGCAGGTAGGATTAATGAAAAGCCTTCCTATGGTCTGTCCAATACCCTTAAAAGTTGCGGTTTTGAAGTTGCAAGACTGAAAACGGGGACGCCGCCTCGAATAGATAGCAGAACTATTGACTATAGTAATCTAGAAACACAGTATGGTGATAGCATCCCGAGTCCTTTTTCTGAAATGATAGAAAAAGTACACGTGAAACAAATACCTTGTTTTATAACTCGCACTACTGAAGAAACGCATGAAATTATTAGAGCTAATCTTGGCAAATCCGCAATGTATGGAGGAGCAATCCAAAGTGTTGGTCCGAGGTATTGTCCATCAATCGAAGATAAAATTGTGAAGTTTGCACAAAAAACAAGCCATCAAATCTTCCTTGAGCCAGAAGGGTTGGATAGTTTTTGGGTATATCCTAATGGTATTTCTACGTCTTTACCAGAAGAGGCACAAAAAGAATTTTTAAAAACTATACCTGGTTTAGAAAAGGCCCAAATGCTTCGTCCCGGTTATGCAATTGAATACGATTATGTAGATCCGCGTGAGCTAAAAATGACTTTGGAAACTAAAAAAGTTAAAGGATTTTTCTTAGCTGGACAAATTAACGGCACTACAGGATATGAAGAAGCAGGCGCGCAAGGTATTATCGCTGGCATCAATGCGGCTCTTTCAGCAAAGCAGCAAGGACAGTTTATACTAGATAGATCAGATGCGTATATCGGAGTAATGATTGATGATCTGATTACAACCGGAGTAACAGAGCCTTATCGTATGTTTACTTCAAGGTCTGAATATAGAATTACGTTAAGGGCAGACAATGCAGACTTACGCCTTACACAAAAAGGTATTGAAGTAGGTTGCATTTTAAATGAACGTTATAAATTATTTGAGCAAAAAAAAGAAAAGCTTTTTACTTCTAGAGAGGTATTGAAAAATTACTCTATAACTTCAAGTCGTCTTGCAAGCTTAGGTTTTAAAATTGCGCAAGACGGTAGTAAAAAAACTGCTTTCGAATTATTAGGTCTTCCAAATTTCGACTTAGAATCAGTAATTTCTATTTTTCCAGACATAGCGAATGTAGCTAAAAAGTACTTAGATCTTCTTACTACTGAATCTAAGTATGAAAAATATCTAGAAAAACAAAATTTAGATATTGAGCTCTTAAAAAAGGAAATGGAGGCAAAATTGCCTGAAGACATTAATTACGATTCAATCAAGGCTTTACCTACAGAGCTAAAAGAAAAGCTAAAAAAAGTAAATCCAGTAACTTTTGCCGCTGCAAAATATATTTCAGGAATGACGCCAGCTGCACTAATGGCAATTCTTATTCACGCTAAAACGCACTGTTAAAATGTTTCACGTGAAACAAAAGTTATCACAAGATCTAAACGTTTCACGTGAAACAATATCAAAACTAGAAGAATATATTGCATTACTGATTAAATGGAATGAAAAAATTAATTTGATTTCCAAAAATGATATACCTGATATTTGGAATAAACATATTATTTTATGCGCTGAGTTAATGAAGTATATTAATAATAAAGATGTTTCATTAATAGATCTTGGCTCTGGAGGAGGACTGCCTGGGATTATTCTTTCTATTTTAGGAATGCAAAATGTTACTTTAATTGAGTCTAATTCAAAAAAAGCTGCATTTTTATTGCAAGCATCTAAAATTAGTAACTTTCCTGTGCGTATAATAAATGATAGAATCGAAAAACAGCAAATAGAGTGCGATATAATAACCTCAAGAGCTTTTGCATCAATAAATCAGCTTCTTGAGTGCACAAAATATGTGAGGTTTAAAAAATTTATGTTACTGCTTAAAGGGCCAGAGGTTGCTAACGAAATTCCAGATACGAAAGATTTTAATTTTCAAATTGAGCAAAGTAGGTATAGTCCTCTAAGTAAAATAGTGTTAGTGAAGCATAATAATGAGTAAAAAAATCATTGCGGTTGTAAATCAGAAAGGAGGAGTAGGTAAAACTACTACGGCTGTTAACGTTGCAGCAGCCCTTAGTATTATCGGAAAAAAAACTCTTCTAGTTGACTTTGATCCTCAAGGTAATGCAAGTAGCAGTTTAGGAAATAGCCTTGCTGATAGATCGGTCACTGTATATAACTTGCTTACGGGCAATACTACATTAGAAGAAATCTTAACAAAGACAAATTTTGAATTGCTCGATTTATTACCAGCAAATGTTAATTTAGCTGCTCTTGATATCGAGCTTCAATCTTTACGTAATAGAGAATATATTTTTAAAGACAAAATTGCCAACACTGACCATGAATACGTCATTATAGATTGCCCCCCTTCTTTAGGAATGATTGCTATTAATGCACTAGTTGCTGCAACAGATATACTAGTACCTATGCAATGCGAATTTCTAGCATTAGAAGGTTTAAGTCATCTACTAGAGATCATCAAGATAATCAAAGCAAAGTTCAATCCATCCCTAAATATTATGGGTATTTTGCTTACGATGTACGATAAGCGAAATAAACTTACTGAGCTTGTAGAACAAGATGTGCGCAATTGTCTTGGTAAGTTAGTATTCAACACTGTAATTCCTAGGAATGTTAAGCTATCTGAAGCGCCTTCTTATGGTAAACCAGCTATCATATATGATCATCGATGCAGTGGTTCAGTTGCTTACATGCATCTAGTAAAAGAGATTTTAGGATCCATATAAGATAAAAACTACCACTTACTAAATAGATTCTTTTGCTTAACCAATATAACGAGAACTTTTGACTTTAAAATCACTGATTCAATCTCATTGGTATATTAACACATCGAGTATTACATTAAATAATTTGATAAATTTATAATCAACGTAGATGCTATTAAAATTTTTATTTTCATCACGTGCTCTAAGAGCTTGAATTTTTTAAATTCTTAGCATAAAAATTTAAAAAATTTGCTAACAGCATTCAAGTTAATTTAAATCATAAAATTATGGATGAAATAAATTTCAAGCTTAGTCAAGCTGTACAATTTAATAACCTTGAAGCAGCCCAAAGCTTAATTGATCAAGGTGCTCAAGTTAATACAAATGTTGTGTATGCAGTAAATTTAGGGTTCAATATTACACCTTTACAAACTGCAATACGTTTAAGACATATTAAAATGATGAATCTGCTTATTGATAATGGAGCAGATCTTAATCAATCAAATCCAGAGGGTAATACTCCTTTGCATTATGCTGCTGGCTTTAGTTATGAAGCAACAACCTTACTTATAGAAAAAGGAGCAAATTTGCATTTTTTAAACCGATGGGATGAAAATGCTTGTTTTTGGGCAGCTCAAAATAATCAACTTAAAACTTTAAAACTTCTTATAGATAATGGTGCCGATGGGCTAAGACGCAACATACACCTTAAAACACCTTTTGCCTTAATGGCTGATCAAGGGAATATCGAAGGAATGGAAATGCTTTTTGCATTAGGGGCAGATATTAATGCTATGGATCAAGATGGTAAAAATGCTTTAAGTCTTGCTGTAGAAAACCGAAACCTTGATATAATTAGATGGCTTCATGATAAAATGGCGGACTTTAGTGGTATAGATAATGTATTATACTCCGTGAAAAATGATAACTTTGATGTTGCTCTCCTATTATGCAGTTGCCGAGCAGGTCTCAATTTACGGCAAAATTTAGATTTACTGAACGCATTAACTACAAATCTTGATGAAATTACAAAGGTCAATAATATCCATATGTTGGAAAAAATAATGGGTCTGTTGCATGTTCTTGGTGCCGGATATGACTTAATAAGCTATTTTCCAGAAAGTGCTGAGGGGCAAAAACTAGTACACAATATCTCTAATCAATTATTTAATGAGATTAGCCATTTCAATCTAAACCACACAAAGCTTTTTGATGGTTTAACAGGACCAGATATAAGACATAGCATACTTAGCATATATAAAATAGCTAATTTAGATCAGGAATATATACACTGCAAAGATCAGATGAAACTGAATCATCTAGAATCTTATAGCACTATAATGGAATTCATCAATAATGTTCGTGCGTTAGTTGATCCTCTGGTAAAGAATGTAATTACTATACTCAATATTGATTACAAAATATTAGATGAGGTTTTTAAACGGGGCAAAATAGGAGACATAGATCGCAATATTTCATTACTCAAAGGTATAAAAGATATCGATAAAGAAAAACTAAAAATAGAATATCCAGATTTATATGTTGCTTTAAGAAAGGTTACTCCATATCTGCAAAAATCTATTGTGACGAATCAAAATTATAAACTTGAATCTCTAAGATATAACCTATTCAAAATAGGAGCTATAGGAAATATCCAAGATGAAGATATGCTAGCTTTTCATGTAATGAAAAATCTAAAATTATTAAAAGATGATACATTCCATGCTCTTATTACAGAGTACTTTTGCGATAATGCTTTAGAGCCACTTTTGCAAAATTTGAAAATCTCAACTTTTCCTGAAGAACATAGACTTCTAGAAAAAATCCACGATGAAGCAGTTGAAGCGACAGGAAAAGTTGATTTAGCGGTATAGGATTACCTTGCAGTCCAGCCGCAATCTATTGGCAGTGCTGTACCCGTGATAGATTTAGCTGCATCACTACATAGGTAGACAGCTAAGCTGGCTATTTCACTTGGATGTATGAGCTGCTTTATAGCATGTGGAGCTAATATTATGTTTTCTAACGCCTCTTTCTCACTAACTCCATTAACTCTAGCCTGATCTGGAATTTGCCCTCGTACTAAAGGGGTATCAACGTATCCTGGGCAAATGCTATTGACTGTAATACCATTTGTTGCAACTTCAAGAGCTACAGTTTTAGTCAAACCAACTATACCATGTTTAGCTGAAACATATGCTGACTTATTGGGAGATGCCGCAAGTCCATGGGCTGAGGCAATATTTACAATCCTACCCCAACCATTTTTTTTCATAGAAGGAATGACTCCTTTAATTGTATAAAATGCAGCAATAAGGTTAATTCTTATTATTGCTTCCCACTTATCTTCGGGAAAATCTTCTATTGGCGATACCTTTTGAATACCAGCATTATTGACTAAAATATCAATTTGACCAAACTCTTCTAAACCTTGAGAGATCATTGATTTAATTTGAGCTGGATCTGATTGGTCACAGTTATAGTGTTTACATCTGACGCCATGCTCTTGAATACTATTTACGGCATTTTGAATTTCTTCGGGCTTTCCAAAGCCGTTAATTATAATGTTATTGCCGTTTGCAGCTAAAGCTTTTGCTACTTCTAAACCGATACCACTTGTTGCGCCGGTCACAATTGCAGTTTTTAACATAAAATATTAGTAAAAAGTTAATCGATAATTTTAGATATACTGTAATATATACATATGTCTATCAAACACTAAGGGGCAGAGATGAAAAATTTTGAAACATGTTACATAGATAGCGACAATACAGTGTGCTATGGCAAAGAAAACTTGCATGACCATCCTAAGGTTTACTTAAAAATTGATCCACAAAAAAAGGAAGTGATTTGTCCTTACTGCAGCAAGAAATTTATTAAGAATGAAGCCTAAGATATGGGGAATAATTAATATCACACCCGATTCATTTTCTGATGGTGGTAAGTATTTTTCTCTAGAGAATGCTTTAAGGCATGCTCAAGATCTAATCGACTCGGGCGCTGATGTGATTGATATTGGGGGAGAGTCAACTAGGCCTGGCGCCAACGTTTTAGGTTTTGAGGAAGAATGGAGCAGAATTAAAGATATACTGCCATTAATCAAAGAAATCAAAAAAGATGTGATTATTAGTTTAGATACTACTAAAGGGGAGATAATTAAAAGAGCGATAAATTACATTGATATTATCAATGATGTAAGCGGTTTTAGCGATCCTATAATGTTAGATATAGTCAAAAACTCAGGACTTCCAGCTGTATTAATACATAATTTGGGAGTACCTGCCGATCCATCTAAAACGATTCCTGAAGGATTAAATGTAATAGAAGAGGTATCGATGTGGTTTGAAAAAAAACTAGAATCACTGTCATCATCAAATTTGATATTGGATCCAGGCATAGGATTTGGGAAAACAGCATCTCAATCCTTAGAGATACTTAAAAATATAGCAGAATTACATAAATTTAACTTGCCTCTCTTAGTAGGGCATTCTCGCAAAAGCTACATGAAGTTATTAGGCATAGATGATAAAGATGCGGCCACAGGGGTTATATCGCTATATGTGGCACAAAAGCAAGTACAGCACATCAGAGTGCATAACGTAGCTTTAAATAAGCAATTTTTGGACATTTATAACACACTTCTCTAAAATTATTTGCAGTCAATTAACCTCAATTTTTTACTTTTCAACTTGATATTTCCCCTTTATCGTAGACATTTCCTGTCTGTTCTAAGGACGTATCATCTTGTTTTGGATCATTATCTACTTGGTGTATATCCGCTGAAGGCATCCAAGATTTTAATAAGTTTAATGGTGTTAACAATAAAGATTTAAAGCTAAAATATTGGTTTTGTTCTACTTCATTCTGAGTGGAAGCTTTTAAAAGAGATGCAAGAGACTCGAGTTCAAGATATTCTCCAATATTTTGTTCTGCTGTACCTTGTCCTACTACCGACTGTGCATCATATACGGTAAATTCTTTTTGTGAAAAAAATTTAATTACAGTGGTAGCAGCGCATTTATTTACATGCTCCATACATTTCGTCAGTTGTGGATTATGAGGGAAATATTCGTGTATTTTACGCATAATATCTATGTCAATTAGGTAGGTTTCTTTGCTATCAATATGTTTTTGAGCACTAAGACAAAAATTTGCTAATTGTTCCTCAAAATTAAAGGACTGATTTATTTTGTGGGCTACAAAATTATGTACACGATCTAATGATTCCTCCATGCTGCGTTGTATCAACTTCATTGCTAACAATTTTTCTCCTGAGGGTATTTTTTTGATTTCTTTTTTTTCATTATCAATCAATGACTCAAGCAACGTTTTACCTCCTATAAGCTTTTTATGTATGAAAGTATCTAAATTTTGGGGAGTTAGTTGCGCTCCATAATTTATTAAATTTATGATCGTCTTACACTGATCATATTCATCTGATGAAAAACTAAAAAATATATATTCTACATAAGAGAACTCATTATTATCTCCGGCTACTTCTAAAGGACCTATGTCTTTGTTATCTTTAATATCGCATTTAGCACCGAGCTTGATTAATGCTAATGCTGTTTCATGTTCTCCATATAGTGAGGCCTTATAAAAAGGAGTTTGACCTTCCGAGTCAACACTTTCAAGAAGCTCAGGATATTTTTTCACTAAGGCCACAACTTTTTTGGTAACACCTCTAGCTGCAGCTTTATGAATTGTTGATGCCGTCCCTTCATCGATAGGTTCAATCACTTTAGCTCCTTTATCAATCAATAAATACGTAGCCTTACCCGTTGATGCCAAATCTAATACAGTATCTCCTGAATTATCTTTTGCATTAACATCCGCACCTTTGTCAATTAACATTTCTATTAATTCATTTTTTCCTTTACTTGCAGCATAGTGCAAAGGTGTCTTGCCTTCCTCATTTCTTGAATCTACATAAGCGCCTTTATCGATAAGATATTCTGCTAGATCTTTATTTCCCCCTTCTATAGCTAGATGTAAAAGGCTATTTCCTGAGGAATCTTTATAATTAATATCTGTTACATCATTATCTAACAGTTTTTTACACTGTTCATATTTGCCTTTCGTACAATATGTTTTTATTCTAAAATCAGGATTAATTATGCCTCTAATGTAAGTAATAACATCTATTGTTGGCATAATAAAAAACTCTAGAGTAAACATTACGGCATAAGATGTGATATATGAAATATAATAAAACATTAGAATACTATTTTAACTTTTATATAATTTAAATATATTATCTTTTAAATATAATGTCCATATAGAAGATTTAGATAAAAATAATAAGCAATGTTGGGTATTTATGACAAGCAAAATCATTTACTTAATGGGTCAACCTGGATGCGAAAAATATAGGCACTGTGAACCTCTAATTTGACAAAAACCATAGCAAAAAAGCCCCCAAAAACGGATTTCACCTTATCAAAACGAGAGATTACCGCCCATTTTACGGTGCCGTAGTAAGATGTTTGGTATCGAATTTTATGGAAAACGAAGGATGAATTAATAAAAATGATTATAATAACATTGCTCGATTTTTATCTCCCAGTTATTAACTATTAAAATTACTGTTTAAGCATAGGATCTGCATAGTTAATTTTGACCTCGTTAATATCGTTGAGATAAAATAGTAAATCGCCTATATAGCTTGTGCGTGCTTCTTTAATTATAGCTTTCTGCATTTCTTCTTTTAATTTTGCATTAGGTTTTATGCTGTTGATATAGGCTACATATCCCATATCTCCATTAATTAGTGGAGGTAAGATGGTTCCAGCTTTTGGGGTGTTGATTATAGATGTTGCAAGTTCAGTTGGTAGTTTTAGTTCAGTTCTGATATTAATTATTTCCTCCTTGATCTCAAATTTATTTTGTTTTGCAAATCTTAGTAATTCTTGTTTAGTTTTGAGGTTGGATAAAGCTTTTTCCATAGCTTCTAAAGACTTTACTTTATGTAGCCTTTCCTTCACCTGTTCTATTACTATGTCTAATTCTGGGAGGTGACTTGGTGATATTTTATTGACACTGAAGATGATATGTTGATCCTTTGATATTTTAAATACTTCAGGAATATCTACCATGTCGATTGTAAATAACTGCTCTGCTAAGGGGGCTAGCTCCTTATTACTCGATAAGGCTTCTAAACTTTGATTCTTTAGTTTTATGAGCTTAAAGTTAAATTTTTCTGCTGCTAGTTCAAGAGAACCGCTATAATCTATTTCATCTTCAATGGTTTGAGTGCACTCTTCAATGCTTTTTACCTTATCATTCATATGTTTCTTGATAAAATCTTTATCTAAGATTACATAAGATATATCGCGCATTTCAGGTAAGGTGAAGCTTTCCTTATTTTGATCAAAAAACTCTTCTATTTCCTCCTGCTTTAGAGAAGATTTTATCTTAAACTTAGACGCATCCGCCTTAACTAGAGTTATGTTTTTATCTGTACTGTAAAAGTTTTCAAGCCCGCGTCTTAAAATTTGAGGTACATATATGCTTGTAAAGCAGAAATGTAAGGTATTTTGAATGAGTAAATTATGTATTTGTGCTAGATATAGCTCTTGGCTTAACCCAAGACGGTGAGTTGCCTCTTTAAACTTTGCTTCGTCGAATTCCTTATTTTCATTTTGAAACGCAGGGTTTTGTTTGATAAATTCAGCAATAGAGTGATCATTAAAAGATAATCCGAATTTTTTGGCAACAGATAGTAATAACTTTTCCTTAATTAGGTCTGGCAAAATTATTTGCTCCATAATAGCTGGATTCGTATTTGAATCAACACCAAAGAAACGCATCTTTAAAAAAACATCCTGTCTTGTGATGTTTGGGGCTTGTTTAAAAGAGACCACGTCAGAGTTTGACGCATTACGGCTTCCACGAATTAAATCAGATAAACCGAGTCCTAAAAAAGCGGCCACAATTAGCAAGATAATGAATTTAGTTGCATTACTATCTTGTAATTTGCGCAGATTTGACAGCATCGTTAAAAATCTAGGTTAATGTTTTTAATTGTAGTATTCAGCTTATCGAGCACTTCTTGAGTAATATTTAAGTTGGGATTTGCATATAAAAGTTGGGAGGTGGGAAGGACCACAATGCAGCCTTTAACTTTACAGATATCTTCAATTATTTGAGTAATAACATTATTTATTTGCATAATACCATTAGAATAAGCTTTATCCAGTTTAGTTTTCTGACTTTGAGCATATTTTTTTGCATCTTGAATTTTATTCTCAAAAGCAGCGGACTTTTTTCTGACATCATCAGCTGGTATTTTGCCCTTACTTTGGAGCAAAGCTTCTTCTTCCTTTTTTAATTCTTGTATCTTTTGATTACTCTCATCTTGCAGACTTTGCATTTTTTTGTCAGCTTGAGTGCTGAGATCCTTAAGAGCCAGTGAATTATCTAAAATGTTTTGTACATCTACTACTGCAATCTGGTTTGCAAAACATGTTTGATGCAAGAACAAAAGAACAAAAATTAATTTTTTTAACATACTATAAATTCGTACTAAAGCTTAAATGCCAATTTTGTCTCTCATCGTATTTCCTTTTAACAAGAGCTTTGGCAAAGTCTATTCTGATAGGAGCAAGCCTTGTGATCCAAAGTATCCCGCAACCAACTGATAAGTGAGGTCTTTTGCTATCCCATACATCAGACTTGGAGTAAGAGCTGCCTGGTTTTAAATCAAAGTTCCATAAAGCACCATAATCTACAAATAAATTACCTGTTAAATTGAGTTCTTTTGGAAGTCCTAGTGGAAAATTAAGCTCTGCTGTAAGAACATAGTATTTTTGTCCTCCTAAAGCCTCTTTATCACCAGTTTTGTCACGAGGTCCAATACCGGCAAACGCAAATCCTCTAAATGAAGCATCACCCAAGTTGAATCTATCTTGAATTCTTACTTTTTTGCCTCCAACTCCGTTTATAATACCTGCAGAAGCAGCAATTTTAATTCTGTAAGAGTCTTTAAAGAATGATTTGAAGTATTTGGCATCAAATTCATGTTTTAAGTACTTATTATGCCCTCCAACTCCAGCATACTCTTGTGTTCCCGAAATGCTGTAGCCATTACGTGGAAATATCCTATTGTCTGTCTTATCATAAAATAAAGAATGACCAATTGCAGAAGTAACAACCTTACCAGCTTGTTCTTGAACATACTTAGAAGCTTGGGTATTTTTGTTAATAGAGATGTTATCAAATTTATATGAGTAATATACGTTGTGGTATAAATCTTCCAATAAACTATATCCAAGATCTACTCTCAATCCATAAGTAATTAAGTCATAAGGTCTGTAAGCAGCAAATTTCTTCTTTTTATCTGTTTTACTTGTGTGAATGGATCCAGTAACTCCTAAGCTCATATTACGGTCAAGGAAATGGGGCTCTGTTAAACCTAAAGAGTAATGTTTGTAACGGCTACCACCGGTAATACCAGCATCAAGAGTTTTACCCATGCCAAGGAAATTTCTTTCATTATATCCAATACCAGCTTGAAAACCCGAACCAGTATTATATCCTGTGTGCAAGTTAATACCTGAAGTCGATTTTTCCTCTACTTCAACTTCCAGATTATATTTATTGGTTTTACCTGAAGGCGTTGTGTATATTTTTAATTTTTCTGCTTCAAAGTAATCTAAGTTGATTAAGTTTCTTTTAGACTGCTCAATTTGATCGCGATTAAAAATATCTCCTTCAGAAATTTTGAATTCTCTTCTAATGACCTTGTCACGGGTTTTAGTATTGCCTCTAATGTTAATTTTATCGATGTATGCTTTGTATGCCTTTTCTACGATAAAAGATATATTAATAATAGATTTTTTGGGATCTTTTGAGACTGTTTGTGCTGAAACGCTTACCTCAGGATATCCTTTGTTTTCAATGTAATTTGAAATAGCCCTTGCCAGTTCATCTAACTCTTCAGCATTATATGTGTCGCCTCTTTTGACATTAAGCAAGCTTTTAAGCTCATCTGTATTAATTTCTTTTATATTGTTAGAGATATCTATATCTCCTAAAGAATATTTATTACCCTCCTCTATTACATAAATAATGTCGAAATAATCTTTATTTTTAGATATTTGAGTATTAACTGAGACCACATGAAAATCAGCAAATCCTTGAGAATTATAGAATGCTTGTAGCATCATTTGATCATGCTCAATCTTTTCTGGACTATATGAATTTTGTACCCAGAATTTCAACCACATCTTTTCTTTCGTAACCAACTTAGACTTCAAAGAAGAGTCCGTGAAGTTATTATTGCCAACAAATCCAATTTTGCGTACTTCTACTTTTGGCCCTTCGGTGATTTTAAAGATAACTTTAGCTCTATCATTAGGAAGTCTTTCTACTTGATGTTCAACCTTGGTTAAAAAGCTTCCTTGTTTTCTATACAGCTCTTTGATCTTTAAAATATCTGAATGGATTATAAAATCACTTAAAGTTGTACCAAAGTTAGTTAATATTTCCTTTTTTAATGCGTGCGTACTAATTTTAACGTTTCCTTCGATTACAACGTCTGAAATAACAGGATATTCTTGAACTTTGACAGTTAGTACTCCTTTAGCGAGATTAATACTTACGCGTTCAAAAAAAGATGTAGCATATAGGTTTTGTATAGCTTTGTCTTGCCTTTTATCAGTAACGTCGTCACCTACATTAATTTTTAGATAATTTTTAATTGTTGCCTTTTCAATACGAGAATTTCCTTCTATTTTAATAGATTGTACTTTTTCTGCTAATGCGCTTGTCGCAAGCAAGCTTAGGGCAATTAGTGACTTAAATTTGAACATTTTATATAGTCCTGTTTAAAAAATTATTAGCACAAGTAAGACTCGTGCGTTAAAATCGTAGAGTTAAGAGGTATTATAACCAACTATTTAATCTTTACAAAATAAAATTATGCCCTTTAAAAGTGCGCGTCGAATAAATAGAATTGCTGCGGTTCAGTGTATTTACTATTATCATTCTACAAGTTTTGATATAAATAAGGTCCAACAAGATATCAAAAGTTTATATCCAAATCAGGCTTTAGAAAGTGATCACGAAATATTTACGAGCAATCTTCAGCATGACCATTTTGAAGAACTAATAAACAATTTTTTAGGTAATGCCGATATTATAGATAAAAGAATTTCGGCCAATCTCAAAGAAGGATGGACTATAGATAACTTGCATTTAACTCTTTTATCGATTATTAGAATAGGTATTGGAGAGCTTTTATATACTAATAACACTCCGTTTCAAGTTATAATAAGTGAGTTTGCAGATATTGCTGGCCTTATGTTACAAAAAAATGAGGTCGCATTTGTTAATTCCATAATGCAAAAAGTTCATAACGATCGTGAGTTATTTTTTTAGATTAATAAACAAAATTACGGGATACCATTTAGTAAGAGCGCTTTTTGCCTTTAGTTTAGGAGTAATAATTCTTATTTCATGCTTGACGCACGATCCATATGATCCTTCTTTGAATGTAGCAACTGGTCAGCCTCCAGTAAATTTCTTAGGATTTTTTGGCAGTTGCGTTGCAGATATATTTATGCAATTTTTTGGATTAAGCTCATATATTTTCGCTTTTACTTTCATTTATTGGAGTATTTTTGTCTTCAAAAATAAGCAATTACAATACTTTACCCTTAAGCTATTTTCGCTTTTAATGTGCGTGACTTCATGCTGCGTAATGCTTAGCTGGTACAATTCTGGGGGACTAATTGGCAGCTTGGCCAAAGATTCTGATTTAATGATTAAGTACTTTGCGCTACTTAATTTTATATTATTTTTAAGCTTTGTGCTTTATATACCTCGTAGCGAGCGATTTGCGACAATAAGAAAAGAATTGCCAAAAGAAACTAAAATTAGCAAGATTTATCAAGCCGAGAAAAAAGGTCCTCCTAAAGCATTTAAGAAACGCACTGACCAAGATTTTCAATTGCCAGATCTAAATTTGCTTCACGAACACGATACACAAAACCATAAACAAGAAACTAAAGCTCAGATTGAACAAAATGCTGCTGACTTATTAAAAACTCTAGGAGATTTTGGAGTTAAAGGAAAAATTATATCCATCAGCCAAGGTCCAGTCGTCACATTATACGAGTTTGAGCCAGCTGCGGGGACTAAATCTTCAAGGGTGATAGGTCTTGCAGGAGATATTGCAAGGTCTTTAAGCGCAGTATCTGCCCGTATATCCACCATTGCAGGACGTAATGCTTTAGGTATAGAACTCCCAAATACAAATAGACAGTTTTTTGGTATCAAAGAGTTAATACAAACCACTGAATATAACGATCATAAAAATACCTTACCGATTATTTTAGGCAAAGATATAGGCGGCAAACCTTTCGTAGTAGATCTAGCAAAAATGCCCCACTTGCTTATTGCGGGAACTACGGGTTCTGGTAAGTCTGTTGGTATTAACACTATGATTATGTCTTTGCTTTATCGTTATACACCAGATGAATGCAAGCTAATCATGATAGATCCTAAAATGCTTGAACTATCTGTGTATGATGATATTCCTCATCTGCTTACGCCAGTTGTTACAGAATCAAGTAAGGCTGTGCAAGCTTTAAAATGGGCTGTAAGAGAAATGGAGCAGCGATATAGGTTGATGTCCCAAATTGGCGTCAGAAATATTACAAACTATAACCAACGAGTACTTGATGCGATAAACAAAGGTGAAAACTCTAATGATTATAGGGAATTAGTGAGTGAGGGGGGTAAATATTTGCCCGAAGGTAAACTAAAAACTATGCCATTTGTTGTAATTATTGTCGATGAAATGGCAGATTTAATGCTAGTTTCTGGCAAAGAGATAGAAAGCTACATCCAGCGCTTAGCGCAAATGGCACGTGCTGCAGGCCTTCACCTTATTACTGCAACTCAAAGGCCATCTGTAGACGTTATTACTGGTGTTATCAAAGCAAACTTTCCTAGCCGCATTAGCTTTAAGGTGACATCTAAAATTGATAGTAGAACCATTTTAGGAGAAATGGGTGCTGAGCAGTTGCTTGGAATGGGTGACATGCTTTACATGGGAAATGGCTCTAAAATCACTAGGGTGCATGGGCCATTTGTGGGTGATAGGGAAGTAGAGGATGTGGTAGAATTCTTAAAGTCTCAAGGCACTCCTGAATATGTCAGTGCAGTGACGGCATTGGATGAAGAAAGCGAAGCAGATATGTTTTTTGAGGGAGATGGTGGAGATGATGATAAGTTATACGCTCAAGCGATTCAAATTGTTAAACGCGATCGCAAATGTTCTACGAGCTACATTCAGCGGTGTCTTAGGATAGGATATAACAGAGCTGCAATTCTTGTAGAGAGAATGGAGAAAGAAGGGATCATATCAGAGCCGAACCATTCAGGCAAACGTGAGATATTTATGGAGTAATAAAATGAACTTTATTTTAGTTATTTTGTTATGTCTTTACAGCACATGCTTTGTTAACAGTCCTATAACTAATTTATAGATTGTCTAAGGTTTCTGAATGCACTCTGGAAATTGGTATGTAGTTTTAGCAAATTATCGAGTTACTAATTAACGAGATCTGGATTGATCCTTTAATCTATCCCCTAGGGCTTTAGTAACTTCTCATTTAACGTATTCGCGTGTCTCAAAAGGTTTGGAGGAAGCATGCTTTCTGGATATTCCTTCTGGCAAGAGTCCTGATATTTTCTCGCCTCTAAGGGCCGCACTTAAAGCTTCTAAAGCTATCGGTAAGTCTTCTCTTGCTGTCTCACTCAAGCTCAGTTCATCGATTTTGTCGTATACTGCATTTCGTAATTCCTTTGGATCTTTATTTAATAACTTAAAAAAGTCGAATTGTTCTTTATGTTTATCAACCTCTTCAACCCATTCTCGTATCAATTGTGCATAAGCTTCGACAGGAATTCTCTCTTGTGGATCTTCTCCCATAACTTTTACCCCTTCATCCATAATTAATTATTTTACTAATATATTGTTTTAAAGTTTAACATAGCTTTGCTTCGGATGTAAAGATTTTGAGGTATATGTGAGGGTTTTAGTATTAAGCAATAGTAAATTTGCATTATAACTTTAAGCTTGCATAATTGGATTTTTAAATGATATTTAACGCTCTCGATTTTTATTTTTATTTTGAGTTTGAATTCTTGGTATATTTCTGGGTGCACTTAATTTATTACCGCTAGAAATAAGAAATTTTTGTATAGTAGAAGCGGCTCTATTAATATCATCTTGATCGGGATTTAAGGATTGACTATTCTTAGCTTGTAAATCAGAGATGTCTGATTTTCGATCTAGTGATGGTAAGGGTTGATTGTTTCCAGTCCTGAAAGTTACATTTAGAGGTACCTCGGGTTTATCTATGGATTGATTACCTTGTGACACACTGTTACCTTGATTTCTCAATGGAGGTATGGTGGCAGTATTTCCGGTCCTTAAGGTGGCATTGAGAGGTATTTTAGGTTCATCTGTCGATTGAGTATCTCTTGAAATATTGCTGCCTTGAGTTTGATTAAATTTTTGCACTCTATAAGAGTTTACTTTATCTGGAATTTTATTTTCTCCAGCTGGCAATGGTATTTTTCTTTGTGACGAAAGGGATTTATCAGTTTCTTGAATATGGTTTGGGACTACGGAAGGATCATTTAAAGATGTTAATGTATTATGGCTATGCTCCTTTTCGGACCTTTCTTGTTTTTGTGCTACTTGCTGTATCTGAGGTTCGTAAATATTTTCTCTTGATTTTTTATTGTTCTTAATTTGATTTCTATCTTCTATCGTTAGAATTGAATTTCTTTCTATTTGCCTTTTTAAATTTTTGATACTCTCAGCAAATTCCTTATCATCCTTAGGTTCTGTAAGAGCTGTTAAACCGATTTCAGTTTGTAACTTAAGAATGTTTGAAACGAATTTAATATCTTGATTTATTTTATCTTTTTGTGTTCCTACAGCTTTTTCATGTTCCTCTTTTAAAGAATACATTTTTAAACATAGCTGCTGACAACTAGCGCTGATATCAACTAAATCTTTATTTTTTTCATATTTTCCTTCTTTTAGCTCCCATCCCCAGTTAGGGTTTGGTGGCATACTTAAACCTTGATCTTTAAAATGATTAAAGGTTTCAAGCAGTTCTTTTTCTCCTTTAATACTTTTGACAGAGCCATTTGGATCGATTAAAACCCATTTATCATCCAAAGGCTGAGTAAATACTGTATTAAACTGTTCTGAGGCATGTGAGATCTCTACAGAATCTTTAAATTCAGCTCTCATAGCTCCAGTAATAGCTATTATAGCATCAGGCGCATGACCCATACCTTTTAGATTTTCCCTCTGCACTTCGATACTCTTAAAGGTATCTGCAAGCTTCATAAATTCTTGATCTTGTTTTAAACTGCTGGGTATTACTCCTGGCTTCTTTAAAACATCATCAATTTTGTCATTTATCAAAGCATTTCTTGCTTCTGGTGTTAATTGAAAAGGACTGTCTTTTAGTAGCTGTTCCTTTTCCTTAGATACAACTTCGTGATAAGAATGCATCTTATCAAATTCTTGTAAATTTAATTTAGCCCCATAAGCTAAGACGTCAATATCTGCCGTAATTGGTCTTACCTTACCGATATTTAACGAACCATCTTTGCAGATAATGATTTCCGGTTTACCTATAACTTGAAGTGGAATTTTATTGTATCCAGCTGGAATTTCTTGAGGAATAGAATTGTGATTATGATTTTTGTCTATAAAGTATAGTTTTCCATCTTTTTCCTGGATTGCGTGTATCTGCTTTTTATTATCTTTTTTAACAATACCAGACTCATCCTCGAATACATATATTTGGTTACCATTTTTGTCTAATACAGGAGAGGCAAAAATTATTTGATCAAAATACTCTGCGGGAATCTTTGCTTCTTGCAGTAATTTATCAGGAGTTGGCCCCTCTCTCAATTCTATCTCTATTTCTGATTTATGCTTTATTTCTTCCTTTGTTAAAGAAGTTTTTTTATTTAAATTGTCTAACTCTGTTCCTAACCTAGCCCGTCTTTCTGGAGCTACTATTTGCAGTTTAGCTTGAATTAATTCAAATAATTCTAAAGATTCTTCAAGAGATTTACGATTTTCTGCATTATAAGCTTTAATTTTATCTGCATCATCATCTTTGCCAGCTTTGCTTGAACCAGAGTTTACGGGAATCAGCCCCTCAGCAAGGCTACCATTATCTGCAGACTTGCCGTGTACAAACATATTTTTACCAACTGCATCAACTTCCTCTTCCTTCATTAAAGTTAAAGCAGTTGAATTGACAGGTCTTGTTATAATAACTATTTCATTACTTTTGGCAATGTCTTGCAGCTTCTTAATGCTCGTATCTGAGATATTAAATTCCTTTTCTCCTTCGGATCTAGAATTATATTCCTTTACTATCTGTTCTTGTGTAAGAATTTTAAAACCTGATAACTCAGATGTTGTTGTTTTAGGATTAAAGCTCTGATCTTGCAGCGTATCTGAAATGTTTGGGATGCGAGTTTTTGCTCGTATGGTTTTGTGTAGGATGCCTTCAGGATCCAAATCACTTATTGTATTACTTAAAGTTTTAGATAAAGCAAAAGTTGAGTTATCCATTTCGGATCTAATTTTCTCTATCTCTTTAAAATAAGCCTCAGATTCTTCGCTAAAAAATCTATTAGCCTTACCTTTGGTAGTGGCTTGATCAGAACGGTTTGGTGTGGGTAAATAAGCTTTGGGAGTAGGTGAGTACGCCCTAGGACTTTCCAAACTATCTATATTATCTATAGTGCTTGCAAGGCTTGTCAAAGGATTTAAACCTACTTTATTCCTGATAGTGATACTTGGCATTAAATCTTGCTCCTCTTGTCCTGTAAGTTTATCTATGCTCTGGGTAATATCAGAACTTTCACTTAAGGAAAGTTTTAAACTAGGTTTTTTACTTTGAGGATTTTTTGGAGGAGCTTGCTGATTCATATTAACCCTATAAAATATCCTCAAGTTTACATTATATAGTACTAATTATGTATTAAATTAGCTTTAGATAAAGGTGTAACTTATTGAATCTGACTTTAAAACAACAAATAACAAGCCTCCAAATAGCAAAAGACGCAAAATATAAAGTTCAAAATAGATTCGATAGGACGTTAATCAGTACATGTAATTTTAACAGTTTAAACAGGTAAAGCCTCGTCATGTTCTGTTACTTCACCCGATAATTTACTACTGAATATATCAGGTGAAAACCTTTCCCCCACAAAACTTTCAAATGCAGCATCGTTCTTATCGACAATGTTTAAAGCCTCATCTTCACCTATAGCTTGCTGTCTATCTTCTAGAGATACAAAACTCTTATAGCTTTCTGATGTAGACTTCTTGCTACGACTTAATCTACTTACTGTAGGATGATTTATAAACTCGGTTATCACTATTAGCTCTTTATTAGTATATGCATCCGTAATCTTATATTCTATTATGGCTCTTCCATCTGTATTGGTTTTAGCCTTTTCAAGACTGTTTGAATCTCTTACTACTTTACTTTTACTAGTACAGGTTGTTTCTTTAAGCGAATTTAATATCCTCTGTTTAGTAATCTTTGGTAGTTTATCTAACTTATAAAAAAATACAAACGAATCTTTTTTATCGTGTATTTTTTCTACGTCTTGTTCTAATATAATATCATCATTAAACTCCCAAGCACCAGGAATGGTCGTTTGGTTATCGATGCCAAAAATTTCTTTTTCTTTCGATGATTTTATTTGAAACTTGAGAGCTTTGTGATATTCGTTCCATTCTTTCATTACTTGATCCCAAGTTAAAGCGCCTTCATGAAAGGCTTCACTCATATCCGAATCATCATCATATTCTTCTGATGAAGTAGAAAGAGGCGATGTGGTAGGGCTATTATCTAATAGTTCATCTTTACTACCTGATTGTAGCATTATACCCAAGTCAGTTAATGCTCTTTGCTCCTCTGGCTCAAATGGTAGGCTAGGCAACTGTGTTTTCTTCTCCTCAAGCTTTTCTGTAGAAATGCAAGATGCTAAACTTTCGCTCTCACCTTCTTTCTGAGGTATCTTATTGACTTCTTCTAAGTATTTTTTCTTACGTATTAGCCCTGTAATATAATGATAAGTCTTTTTATCGAGGCTTTTTAAAGCTTGAAGATGTTGGCTATATTCTACCCCTTGGTTCACAGCCTCCATTATTACAACGGTATTTAAATATACTACATATGGCTGAACACTTTGAGCAGGTATAGTATTAGATAAGCTTAAATATTCAAGAGATTTTGCTAGATATTTTTCATTTTGGTCGGGTATAACCTGAGATAAGTTAAAATATATATGACTCATAACAGAACTAAACGATGGTGGATAATTTACCCAATCAGTATCTAGATTATCTACCAGTGGAGCTATTTCAGGATAAGAAGATAAAAAATATAAAGCTATCAACTTAGCCTTTGTTTTTGTATTACGTGAGAAGCCATTTATTTGTTCCAAGTCTGATAAAGCTCTAATTGCTTCGTCTAATTGACAATTACTAGCATAAAAGGTAGCGCTTTTCTTGTGGAAGATAAAGTTTATCAAGGTCTTCATTTCTGGACTATCAATTTCGGCTTCCAGTTTTTGGTGAACTTCCTGATAAGTTTTCAAATATTCATGATCGCTTGAATCACCAAGATTCAAACTCATCTTGAGATAATTATAAAATTCTTCGTGTAAGCTTTTTTCTAAAGGGAGCTTTAAACAAAGCTTTTTTAACCAATACTCTCTAATGGTATCTTCTTTTATTATCTCAGCTAATTTGAATATATACTCCTGTATTTTTTGGGGTGAATCAAGATCAGGACATAAACGTAGGGCTTCGAAAAGGCACTCAGATGCTTTAGGAATATCGCGTGCAGCATAAAAAAAGCGTATTATTCCATATAAACTTTCAGCTATCTCAGTTTTATTATTTTCTTTTAGGTTATCTTTAGCACTGCAATCAAATGCTAATTGACTTATCTCATATGCCTCTTTGATATTATCCTCCGTTGTAGGCTGGTCTATAATAAAATAAGAACTAGAGTTAAGACCGTTTATTAGAAAGGAATCGTTATATCCTGTTTGTATATTATTGTCTTGTAGTACTTGAGCAAAAGTTTTCAATGAACGCCAATCAGCTTCGTAGAGATAAAAAGGAGTTATTTGCTTCAATCTATATTTTTGTTGTTCTACTTTTTCGGAATGAGTATACTCTTTTCTTCCATCTAAACGTTTTATGTTCGATAGATTATAGAGTGCAAGTATATCTGATGCATTTGGTTGATGCCCTACTGATAGGTGAAAAACTAAATTAGCAATACTAGTATCGATATCAGAACAGTATAGTCCCATTTGTTTGCTCAGATCATCTTCTTTTTTCTCAATATTCCGATTAATTAATTGTATCTCTCTAATATTCTTGGGTTTAACGTAATTTATACCTAATTTCTCATAACATTTTGTAATAAATTCAATTTTTCTTGGCAGGATGTTATTTTGAAAAATTGCTTTTAATTCATTGGTTGGGTCAATTCCTTGAGTACTTTCATCTAGGTCTTTTAACTTATCGGCTTGATCAAGTAATAAATTTAATAATCTTACAAAATTTTCCACTTTCGCATCTGCACGGTAGTTAACCATGTAACAGATATTTTCAGCGGCTATCTTTATATTTATCAAAATTTTATTTTTTAAATTCCGGGATATTGCATTTTGTCCATCTAATACAGGTATAAGAGACTTAAATATATGAATACCTAAATTCAAGTAATCCTCATTACATACTCCCTGTACTAATAGAACGGTCAATATATTTAAATAAGGACCTTTGTATGGCCAAAGTGCATCGTCTTCGTCAAAATTGCCATCTCCGATTGCTTTCAGAGTTTTAAAGTGGATAGATTGTAATTCTGCTGTGCCTGTCAAAATTTCAGGCTCCAGTTTTATTTTATTTACTTTTTTAGTGCCTTTCCGTTTTTTGCCCATAAATTTAAGATTAATTAGATTATATACATTAAATATTATATTTATTTTTAATATTGTCAAGATTAAGTTAAAATAAATTAATAAATTGTTGCACAATAGATTAGATAGACTATGTTGCATTTGTTTTTCTTTAACTTACAACATTTCCACAACTCTTCCTTATGGACTATGATTTTTTAATCTTTAGCAATACCATTAAAAAAGTAGTATAAGTTTGATGAAAATTATCGTAGACTAGAATCATATTTTCATTTTCAGTTAATAAATTAAAATATAGTTATATTGGTTTACTTAGTGATAGATAGATTTATCAATGGATACTAAACTGTTTTTGGACTCTATAGTTAGACATAATCTTGAAGGATATCAAGAATTATCTAGAAATCTTGAGGTGCTTACAAATCCTAAAACTTACATAGCATTTTCTATTGCGTTTAATAATTTATCTAAATACTACACAAGTTCACCTTTAACAGATCATCAACTTCTAGAGACTGAACATATAACTGGCAGAAATACTTGGACTAATTTAGATTTAGCTCGCGCTTATTTTCTCCTCAATATTGCCGATAAATTTAAACAAGAACATATCGATATTATTAACCAATTATTTGATACAGCTGGACTTTCTGAATTGATATCTCTATACAAAAGCTTGCACTTATTACCAGAGCCAACAAAATTTTTGTTTAGAGCAACTGAAGGAGTGCGTAGTAATATGAGCTCCATATTCAAGGCAATAGCTCTTAATAATACCTACCCCATGAATTTTTTTGATCAAGATGTTTGGAATCAAATGATTTTAAAAGTTTTTTTTATTGAAGAGGACATTAATCAAGTTATAGGGCTTAGGGAAAGAGCTAATGATACTTTAGCAGATATGTTAAGTGACTTTGTGATTGAGAAACAAGCGGCAAAAAGACGTGTGAATCCAGAAATATGGAAAGTCGTTGAGCTTTGCAAATATAAAACGTATTAACTTAAAAAGGTTTGTTTATGAGACAAGATAGCATATATTTTATTGACCCACACATTCATATGACCTCTAGAACTACGAATGATTTAATAGCAATGAAAAAAGCTGGAATTGTTGCTGTTATTGAGCCAGCATTTTGGCTAGGACAGCCACGCACATCCGTTGGAACATTTAAGGACTACTTCAACAGTTTGATTGGTTGGGAGCGTTTTAGAGTTGGTCAATTTGGCATTAAGCATTATTGTGCTATCGGTCTTAATGCCAAAGAAGCAAACAATCAGAGGCTAGCAGAAGAGGTGATGGAAATATTGCCGCTTTATGTACAAAAAGAAGGAGTAGTTGCTATTGGGGAGATTGGATTTGATGAGCAAACTCCTTTAGAAGAAAGATTTTTTCGCTTGCAGCTAGAACTTGCAAAATCTTTAGATATGTTGGTTATGGTTCACACTCCTCATAGGGATAAAAAACGAGGTACTTCAAGAAGCATGGATATATGTATAGAACATGGTTTAAATCCTAGTAAGGTTGTTATTGATCACAATAATGAGGAAACAGTTAAGGAAGTTTTGGATAGGGGATTTTGGGCTGCATTTACTATTTATCCTAAGACTAAGATGGGTAATGAAAGAATGGTAGAAATAGTGAGGCAATACGGCAGCGAAAAGATTATAGTCGATAGTTCAGCTGATTGGGGATACAGCGATGCACTAGCTGTTCCTAAAACTGCTCTTTTAATGCTTGAAAAAGGTATTTCTAAGGCAGATGTTAAAAAAGTTTGCTATCACAATGCTCTGGAAGCTTACTCTCAAAGCAAGCAAATGCAAGAAGAAGATTGGTTAAATGGTACGCAACATAAGGAAGGTGAATTTTATGAGGGTAACTCAGTTTTGCGTGGTCAGGAATCTATCTCAAGTTTAATCATTCGTTAATATGCTATTTCCCTATCTTCAATTAATGCGTCCTGCAAACATAATTACTGCTATATCGAACGTCATAGCAGGTTATATAGTTGCCTTATATTTTTTAGATAGCAAGTTTGATTATCCATCATTAGGATACCTCATACTATCGACTATAGGTCTTTATGGAGGAGGGATAGTATTTAATGACTTTTTTGATGCAGAAATTGATGCTCGCGAAAGGCCTGACAGACCCATACCATCCGGAGCAGCAAAAAAAGGATATGCTGGCATTTTAGGAGCCTTATTATTTGGTATGGGATTATTTTCGGCTTTGAATGTTTCTTTTACAGGATTTGTAATAGCTTGTACTATCTGTATTTGCTGTTTTATCTATAATCTGAAAACTAAATATTATCCATGGGTAGGTGGATTTACATTAGCTTTGTGTCGTGGTTTTAATATGTTACTTGGCACTACTTTTGCTCCTGATGCAACTTGCCAACTATGTTTGATTGGTCTTATTCCCTTTTGGCTAACTATAGCAATTACATATATCAGTAAAAGCGAAGTAGAAGGTGGCAATAAGGTAATGCTTAGTTATGTTGCTTTGCTTTATTTAATGACGTTAGTCACTTTATGGTTTTTGATAGAACTGTATAAAAGCAATCTCGGCAATAGCCTTGTGTTTTTAAGTATATTTATAGCTCTAAATTCATTTTATCTAGTTAAAGCTATGGATAATCCTATTGCAGAAAACATTCAATCGGTTGTGAAATGGGGGGTGTTATCTTTTATTTTAATGGATGCTGCTACTGCTGCTAGCTTTTCAAGTTTATCTACGGGTTTAGTGCTACTTTTGCTAATGCCTTTATCAGTAGTTTTATCTAAATTTTTTGCTGTAACATGAAAGTATGAAAACCTTAAATCAAGAATTTGCAGTTAATTTTGCATATAAAGTCTACTTCACTGAAAAGCTGTTTGAAAAGTCAAATTTAATATTTGCTAATATTTTTAGTCCCAATCCTTCTTTTTTACCTAAAGCACTAGTGCTTATCGATTCAGGTGTATATCATGCGCATCCTAATTTAGTGTCACAAATTCAAGAATATTTCGCACATTATGCCAATACTCTTCCTATGTTAGTTCATGATCCTGTAGAGATTTTAGGCGGTGAATTGGTAAAGAATGATATAAGTCATCTGGATAAAGTGTATGGGTTGATAGAGAAGTATAAGATATGCCGTCACTCATACATTATAGTCATTGGTGGTGGAGCTGTTATTGATATGGTAGGTTATGCCGCTTCTACATCGCATAGAGGAATAAAGCTAATCCGCATCCCTACGACAGTGTTATCTCAAAATGATTCTGGGATTGGAGTAAAAAATTCCATAAATTTTTTTGGTAAAAAGAATTTCTTAGGATGCTTCTCGCCACCGTTTGCTGTACTTAATGATTTTACTTTTCTTAAAACTCTTGATAAACGTGATTGGATTGCAGGTATCGCAGAAGCAGTTAAAGTTGCTTTAATTAAGGATAAAGACTTTTTTAACTTTATTGAAGAAAATGCCTTTTCCTTTCGCGATCAGAATAATATGGAGCCAATGAAGCATCTAATCTACGCTTGCGCAGAACTGCACCTAAATCATATAGGTAAATATGGCGATCCTTTTGAAAAGGGCTCTTCAAGGCCTCTAGATTTTGGACATTGGGCAGCCCATAAATTAGAACACTTAACTAATCACAACCTGCGTCATGGTGAAGCGGTAGCAATTGGAATAGCATTAGATACAACTTACTCTTACATCAGTGGTCTTTTGGATGAACAATCTTGGAAAAGAGTTTTACGAACTATCTCAAATATTGGATTTGATTTATTTGTGCCCGAATTAAATGAGGATATTTTCAAAGGGTTAGAGGAATTTCAAGAGCATTTGGGAGGTAATCTCACTATCATGCTTTTAGAAAAAATAGGATGTGGTAAGGAAGTAAATACAGTAGACATAAGTCAGTATAGGATTGCTATAGAAAAACTTAAAAACTTTGCTGAAAAATTGAATGAAAATCGAGAAGCAATTTGACTTAACATACTGCTCCAATATATTTGCAGGTAATACGTGGTCTAAAGTTTTTAAAAACTTGAAAACTCATATACCTATCTTAAAATCCAAATTATCCCCAAATATGCCTTTTGGTATCGGCCTAAGGCTTTCTAAACAGTCAGCTAAAGAACTTTTAGATAACTTGGATGCTTTTAAATCATGGTTGACTCAAACAAATTGTTACGTTGCTACAATTAATGGTTTTGTTTATGGAAATTTTCATAATAAACCAGTTAAAGAAAAGGTGTATGAGCCGGATTGGTCTACTCGTAAAAGATTGAATTTTAATGTGCATCTCATAGATATTGCAGCTGAATTATGTACTATAAATGGAGAGTTAGGTTTTTCTACTTCTCCTTTAAGTTATAAGTTTTGGTCAGAAAAAAAAGACGATGAAAAATTCTTTGCTAAAGTATGTAGTCATTTATTGTTACTGATAAAAAAGTCACTAAAAATCTTCCAAGACACAACTAAAATAATCCATATAGATTTTGAACCAGAGGCAGATTGTCTCTTAGAAACAATGGAAGATACAGTAACTTTCTTTAAAAAAATCATATTTGGACAAGTAGCACATAGCTTATCTAATGACTTTCAAATGACTTTATCAGAGGCAGTTAATCACATTAGAAGGCATGTGCGAATTTGCTATGATATATGTCACCAGTCAGTTCAATTTGAAGATCATATCAAAAACTTTGAGATCTTGGAAAAAGTAGGAATTAGGATTGGTAAAGTGCAGATTAGCTCAGCCTTGCGTTTTAAAGCAGGCAATGCAATTGATCTATTTAAAGATAATATATATCTGCATCAAACTGTAGTCAAAGATTCTCAAGGCGTTTTAAAGAAATTTCGCGATCTTGATCAAGCAAAAGGAGAGACGGAAGATGAATTTAGAGTGCATTTTCATTTACCTGTATTTGTCGATAAGTACGATAATTTCCTAACTACTAACAACGATATTGTAAACGTACTTAATTTTCTTAAAAATCATCAAATTACCTCTTGTTTAGAAATCGAAACTTATACCTGGCAAGTACTGCCTCAAAATCTACAGATAGATCTGATATCGTCGATCCAAAAAGAATATGAATGGGTAATAGAAAAGTTATGCAAAAAACTGTAGTTTTAAATGTAGTTGGTTTAACTAATAAGTTAATAGGAGCAAATACTCCTTTTTTGAAAAAATGGAGCAGTAGCCGAAAGGTTAGCAAAATTAAACCTATGCTTCCTTCTGTTACTTGCTCAGTTCAAAGCTCATACTTAACAGGTAAGTGGCCGAATGAACATGGAATTGTAGGGAATGGATGGTATTTTAAGGATTTATGCGAAGTCAAATTTTGGCATCAATCTAATAAACTAGTAGAAGCACCTAAAATTTGGGATATTGCCAAAAAAAGTGATCCTAATTTTACCTGCGCAAATATGTTTTGGTGGTACAACATGTACTCTAATGTCGATTACTCAGTAACGCCAAGACCTATATACACTGCGGATGGCTTAAAGATTCCTGATTGCTACACTAACCCAAGCAATTTGCGAGATGAGCTGCAATCACAATTAGGCCCATTTCCCTTATTTAATTTTTGGGGCCCCAATACATCTATTAAATCATCAAAATGGATAGCTGAGGCTTCAAAAATTGTTGAACAAAAGTTCAACCCAACTCTCACCCTCATATATTTACCTCACCTTGATTATTGCTTGCAAAAAAATGGCCCTGATAGTTTAGAAACTTACAAAAGCTTAACAGAAATAGATCAAGTTTGCGAAGATTTAATCAGTTTTTACCTTAAAAAGGGGGCAAATATCATTATATTATCCGAATATGGAATTGAGGAAGTAAATAAAGCTATTCATATTAACCGAATTTTAAGAGAAAAGGGATATTTAAAAGTACGTAATGAAAATGGAGGAGAAATATTAGATGCGGGTGCAAGTGCTGCCTTTGCTGTATCTGATCATCAGATAGCTCATGTTTACGTAAATGACCAAAGTTTGCTGAATAAAATTTATGATACATTAGTCCAAATTGATAGTATAGATTACATATTAGATAAACAAGCTCAAAAAAAATACTATATAGACCATGAAAGATCTGGTGATTTGGTCGCTGTTGCATCGAAAGGTTCTTGGTTTTCTTATTATTACTGGCTAGATGATAAATATGCACCTGATTTTGCTCGCACGGTAGATATACATAGAAAACCTGGATACGATCCAACTGAGCTTTTTATAAATCCTCAAATAAAATGGAGTCAATTCAAAATCTTTGCGACTCTAATGAAAAAAAAGATGGGATTTCGCTATTTGATGAATTTTATTCCATTAGATACATCTCTTGTTAAAGGCTCACACGGCAGAATTTTTGAAGATCCAGATGATTATCCTATATTGATTAGTCAAAAAAAAAAAGCACTTCCAGAAGCTCCTATTGATGCTACTGAAGTATGCAGAATAATTTTAGATCATCTAACATAATGGTATAAACAAAGGATTTATCAACCTTATCGAATACCTTTACTAATCAAAGCCTAAAAAATAAGCCAAATCTATTACAGCTCTTTTATACGGCAAATTTTGTCTTTGAACTAGTTCGGTAAATTCTTGAAAAGGCATTAGTTCTAAACTAGCTACTTCTTGTGCATTAAATTTAATCTCTTCTAGCTTAAAATCGTGCTGACAAAAATAAACATCGTTGAACTGTCTATCTATATAATTAAAATCTAATATCTTATCTTGCCTAAATGAAAACATAAATTGTATATCTAAGTTATCAGCATCTAGGTTTAATTCTTCTTTTATCTCTCTTTTTAAAGCTGCAAAGCTTGCTTCCCCACTCATTATATGACCTGTTACCGAGATACTAATAGCGCCAGGGTAGTGATCCACCAGATCAGTCCTGCGCTGTAATAGAATATTGTTTTGCATGTCAAATAAATATAAATGCACGGCTCGATGAAGTTTGCCTAAACTGTGAATATCTTTACGAGACAATACTTCGCCAGTTCTAAATCCATCCTCATCAAGTACATCTATAAAGTCTGTCATATATTTTCAACACCTCTTAACACGAAAAGCACATTGTATTAAAGATAAATTAATTACTATGTTATTAAATTGTGACTTTTTTCACTCTAACATATTTTTCTTTTCTAAAATAAGTCCAAATTAGATGAGATATCCAAGGTAAATTGGTTATCCTGCCATCAATAAGTGGCTACCACTTAGTTAAACCGTAAGTTTAAAAAAATGTTAATTTAAAGGTAATTATTTATGACAAAAATGCAAAAAATATTTTTATCAATGTTAGCAACTGCAAGTGCTCTTTCTTTCGCAAGCGCAGATTGTGGTTATTATTTAACTGGTTCAGCAGGCGCTTTAATACCAAATAAGTATGCTAAATCAGGCTTAAATAGCGATACTCGCGAAATTCAAATTAAAAGAGCTTCTACTGCTTTAGAATTTAGTGTTGGAGCTGGATATCACGTATTAGACAACTTAAGAGTTGAAGCATTATACGTAAAGCCTCTTTTAAATAATAGTAAAATACAAAAGAAAGATGCAGGTGATGCAGATTTTTCAAAATTATATTCTGTTAAAACTAACCTTGACTCAGTACAATTAAGGGGTTACTACGATTTAACTGATGTTAAAGATTTCGGAAAATTATATGTAGGTGCCGGTGTTGGCGTATCTTACTTAAGAGGTAAATTAACAGATGGTACAAATACCTACAAATTTAACGGCAGATACAATCTTGCTTTTGCTGTTGGAGTAGGAGGTGAATTTGAAGTAGCAAATAATACCAAATTAGGTGTAGAGTATAATTACTCTGATCACGGTAAAGCTAAAACTGAAAAAGATAGCAGCGTTTTCTACAGAACTCCTGTTCGTGGACACAGCATCTTAGCAAAACTAAGATTTGAAATTTAGTTGCCCAAAGTCTTCCAGAGCTTATGTCTCTGGCTGGCTTTTTATATCCATTCTAAAAGGAGAGGGTATCTCTAAAGTATAATTCTTTGTATCAATTGTGCCTTTTATTCCCATACAAAAAGGCTTATTTATATCACCGTGACCAAAGCCATCTGTTTTAAATACAGGCACTTTAATTTCTTTAGCAAATACATTAAGTACGTCTTTCATATGCTCAGCATCGCTAATAATATCACCAAACACTATTGCTTTTACTTTCTTTAATAATCCAGCATATTCCATTTGCTTTAAAGAGCGCATAACTGAATATGGTGCTTCATTGACTTCTTCTAACATCAAAATAGCATTATCAAAATTAGGATGAAGTTTTGTTCCTATGATGGTTGTAATAACTGTTAAGTTTCCTCCAGTTATCACGCCTTGGATGGCCCTGGTTGCAAGTTTATTTAAAGGAGTAAGAATAAAACTAGAACTTTTACCTTGTAGCAAGTCTAGGATAGGAGGCATTTTCTCAGATTTTCTCAAAATTTGATTAAAAACTTCGCCATGGATAGAAGGAATGCCCAATTTTTTGTTAAATAATATATGCAAACTAGTAATATCGCTGCATCCAATCAATATCTTAGGTGATTTAAGCTCAAAATTTTTTTTAAGTAGCTCATGGGCAACCTCACTTGCTCCATATCCTCCACGCCAACACCAAATTAATTTCACCTCATCATCTTCCAAGAAATCTATGAGGTTTTGAGTGCGTTTTTCTAAAGGAGCTGCGTAAAAAAGATGTGAAGTATCATGAAGTACTTGAAAATTACATTTGGTTTTAATGCTGTGTGCATCCATTGTTTTGAAACAGACTTTTGCAAGACGTGTAAAATCATCACTACTATGCATACGAGAAGATGGAGCAATTATCGCGCAATATTCAGATCTAGGGTCAAAATTAATTTTCATTCTACTTTATTATACATTTCTGCGTAATGGATATTATCTTTGAGTAATTCATCATGCTTCCCCTGTCCCACAACCATTCCATCTTTAAGCACAATTATGTTATCTGCATCCTTTATAGATGAGAGTTTATGCGTTACTATGATTATTGTTTGCTTTTTGTTTTTGATGGAATCTAAAATTGCTTCTTCATTCTGTGAATCTAAGCTACTTGTTGCCTCATCTAATATCAAGATAGGTGCTTTTTTGACAAACGCTCTTGCAAGAGAAAGTCTTTGTCTTTGACCTCCTGATAGTTTTGTGCCTTGAAATCCTATTTGACTTTCGTAGCCTTGTGACATTTGCTTTACAAACTCATCTGCTAACGCATCTTTTGAAGCTTTGATTACAGCTTCTTCATCAGCATCCATGGTGTATCGAATATTTTCTAAAACGCTTGTATCAAATAGAAGCACACTTTGGGATACTAAAGCAATCTGTGCGCGCAAAGAATCCGTTTTGATGTCTCTAATACTGTGATTACCCAATAATATTTTACCACTAGTTGGTTCATAAAACTTGAGTAACAGGTTGATGATAGAGGTTTTGCCGCTACCAGATTGCCCCACAATAGCCGTAATCTTGCCGGCTGGTATCTCAAAGGTTACATCATTTAAAATATGTTTGTCTGTTATCTCTAAATTAACGTTTTCAAAGTATATATTTGGATTTCCTAACTTCACATCTATAGCGCTTGGAATATCTATAATTGTAGGTTTTGTATCAAGTATCTCAAATAACCTTTTACTAGCTGCAATACCTTCTTGCAGACGTACGTTTAAGGATAAAATGTCCTTAAAAGGCCTATATGCGGCAACAAAGGCGGTGATAAATGAAATTACCGCTCCAGGCGTAGAAGTTTGATTAATAATTTGCCATCCTCCATAAAATAAAATCACGGCCAAAGCAACTCCACTTAAAGCTTCGGTCATAGGTGATGTAAGACAATCTAGTAGTATAGATCTGCGAGAAATTTTATATATCTCCTTCATGTGCTCCTTTGCCTTAGAAATTTCTAAATTTTCGCCCATGTAAGATTTGACCACTTCGATAGATAGGAACACTTCATCCAAAGTGGCAGTGTAGTCTGATAACTTCTCTTGCATAGCGTATACGGTATTACGCATTCTTCTTCCAATTTGCTGTACTGGATAAATTGCAACAGGAAATACGAAAAACACTATTATAGAAAGTGTTGGATCCATCTTGAACATCATGATGACTAAAAATACCACCATCAGAAGGTTTTTAGCGATGCCTACAAGTAAGCTAGAAACTGCTGACTTCATGAGCTGTATGTCATTCGTAAATCTGGATATAAATTTTCCTGGAGGCTGGCTCCTGATGAAGCTTAAATCAGAATGCATTAGATGCTCAAATAATAAAACCTGCAGGTCTATCAAGATCTTTTGCCCAGTTGATCTTACCAAATATTCTTGAGCAAACTCTGCCAAAGCTTTTATGCATTGAACTGCAATAATACTTAAAGGCAAAATAAACAGCATCGACCTATCGCTGGAATAAAATATATTATCAAATGCAGGCTTTACGATTTGTACTAAAGCTGCAGCGCAAAGGGCTACAACCACCATCAAAATGCTTGCTAAAAGTAGCTCTTTAAAATATGGCCTTATATGGTTTTTTACTAAACGTTTCAGAATATAAAAAAAATCGTCCTTGATCACTCTTTAACTTTCTTATTAATACATGATATATTAACCTATCATATACTAATTTATAAATCACTACATGTTGAAAAAATTAGACTTAGATCAACTGGCCTCAATTATAATGATTTTAGCAGCTTTATTGGCTCTAGCTATTAGCAATACGCCTTTGGTAAGTGGATATGAAGCCCTGCGTCATTTTCAGATAGGAGCGCTTAGTTTTGAGGAATGGGTTAAAGATCTACTTATGGCAATATTTTTTTTAAAAATTGCCCTAGAGCTTAAGTTGGAGTTTTATGAAGGATGCCTTAAAGAGCGCAGCCAAATAATATTGCCCCTAATTGCAACAGCTGGGGGAGTAATATTTCCCGCTATCTTTTATTGGTTAGCTAATCTGAGAACTCCAGATAATTTATCAGGATTTGCAATACCCTGCGCAACGGATATCGCTTTTGCAATATGCATATTTAACCTAGTGGCTAAGAACTTTAGTAATGCAATCAAAATCTTTTTATTATCAATTGCAATATTTGATGATTTGGCTGCAATGCTTATCATAGCAATCTTTTACAATCATGCATTAAACTTGCTTCCAATTGTTGGAGCAATAGGTATTGTATGTATTATGTTTTACTTACATCGTCAAAAAGTAGCTAACTTGAGCATATATTTAGTGTTAGGTATCCCCTTATGGTTATGCTTTTATTTCGGCGGAGTGCATACGACTATGTCAGGAGTATTGTTGGGAGCATTTATCCCAATGTTAGGAGCTGATGGTTCTTCTCCTTTAAAAAAATTAGCGCACACCATTCATCACTGGGTAAACTTCTTGATATTGCCTATTTTTGCTTTTGTTGCAAGCGGAGTGTCATTCTTACATTTGGGCATATCTGATTTATTAAACCCCATACCACTTGGCATAATTTTAGGACTATTTTTAGGTAAACAGGTTGGAATTTTTGCGTGTACTTATTTCTCTGTGAAAAACAAAATTGCCGAAATGCCTGAAAAAAGTAATTGGTTTGAAGTATACGGCGTATCGGTTTTAGCAGGTATTGGATTTACTATGAGCTTATTTATGAGCTTTTTAGCATTCGAAGATCATGTACGTCAAGACTTAGCTAAAATAGGGATACTCTTTAGCTCTGTTGTGACAGTAGCATATGCATCGATCTTCATTAAACTAGATATAAGAAGCGCTGTAGCCAAGAGCAAGGTATCACTACAAGTTTACAGTAATGATATTAGAGAAAGAGTTATAGCGGGTTTGCGACAAGGTCAAACCTATAATGATTTAGCTAGGAATTTTAATATTAGCCCCTCGACTGTTGAAGGATGGTATGAGGAATATAAAAAAGATACATTTATTCCTGCTCAACGTAAAAACTCTAAAGCTAAGATAGATTTGGATGCACTTGAGGAATACGTACGTCTTAAACCTCATATGAAGCTTGAAGAAGCAGCAAAATATTTTGGATTTAGCAAGTGGACAATAAGACATTGGCTTAAGCAACTAGGATATCGCTACGAAAGGAAGCCAGCGCCTGCTTGGAGGTATGCGCCATAAAAATTCAAAACATATTAAAAAATAAGCGGTTAGGATTAATATAGTGTGATATTTTTACAACACTGTGGCTAAAATATCACATATTATATCATTTATAAATATATAGCTGAGGAATATGTATTTGGCTTTAGTGATGAGGGTTTATTTAGGGGCGATCAATTACAAATCTTGACTCTTTCTTGATCTTTTTGATAACCCGAAAGTGGCCTTATAACAACTTTATATAAATCTTTTTAGGTTAATTGGTTTATCCTCTGGGATCGCTGCTTAGAAACCCCTATTGGAAGATTGCTCATTGAGTGGTATGTTAGTTGGCGTATCTTAAACGAATGTTAATGGGGATATTCACACTGACATAGCATAATTTATTTCACTTTTTCTTCTAAAGCATCTTTTTTAGAGTATTTTTGCAGTGTCAGATCGAGGTTTTGTTTCTTATCTTCCTTGATGCTTACCTTTAGCCGCTTTGCTTGCTTGATGCTGAAAGGTATGCTCATGACGTACATAATCAGCATGAATGGTATAATATACCACGGATAAAGTAGCATCTCCATCGTAAATATCGCGAACGTAAGCATTACAAGCCAAACTTGTTCTTTAGAAATGTGCATGTGCTTTAAAGAAAAGGTTGGAATTTTGCTGGCAAGTAACAAGCTGATACCTATTACATAAAAAGGAATTATAAAGCCATAAGATCTAATATTAAGTTTACTAATCAATTCAAAACTCAGCATTAGAGGCATTAAAACTAAAACGGCACCAATAGGAGCTGGTACTCCGGTGAAAAATATCTTCTGCGCTGGATCGTTAGAGTTAGATGCCAGATTGGTGTTAAATCTTGCAAGTCTTATAACCATACAGATTGCATAAATCACAGTAGCATTCCAAAGAAGACCTGGGTGTACCATGGGTAAAAGCCATAAATACAGGATAAATACAGGAAAAATACCAAAATTTGCAAAATCACATAATGAGTCAAGTTCGGCTCCAAAAGGACTAGTGGCATTCAAGAAGCGTGCAACCCTTCCATCTACACCATCAATGATTGCTGCAATAATTATGCATACTACTGACTTCTCCCAATTACCGTCAAGAGCTGCCTTAAGACTGCTAAGCCCAATAGTCAGGGACATCAGCGTGAGTAAATTGGGTATTAATTTAACTAGCGCCAATGGTTTATGAAAATGCTTATTATTAATTTTAATCATCTGATTTTGAATTTATTCAGTTTAAACTATAATAGCAAATAGCCGAGGTTGCAAATAATGACATATGATATTTTACCCCAAAAACTTTGATATAGTATCACATCAAATAAAAAGTGATAAACTTTATGGCATAATGTTTCATGGCTCTGAAAAGGGTTTAATAGATTACTACGTTTCACAGGTGCAAAAAATTTTAGAATTACCTGTGCGTAAAATAACTTATTCAGAAGACTTTGCGTTATCAGAAACCTTAAACGCTTTGAGCTTTTTTAGCACGAAAGAAATTATCATCATCACTGGAGTTAATGGAAACATTACAAAAGAGATTGCACAGACGCTAAAAACTCAGACGCATAATTTTCCAATTTTTATCGCAGATGATCTTGCTCCAAGTTTAAAGCAATTATTCCAAAAGCAAGCTAACCTAGCGTTAGTTCCATGTTATCCAGAGTCTGCCATAGATTTGCAACTTATTGTTAAAAGATACCTTGCGGGTAAGGGGATAGAGCCAAAAGCTTTAGAATATTTATGCGCTAACCTTAATAGTGATAGGCAGTTCTTATATAGCGAGTTGGATAAGCTTTTGATTTACTGTAATGATAAGGATCAAATTACTCTTGAAGATGTGCATGAAGCTATAGTACCAATGAGGAATGTCTCTTTAGATCAGTTGATTATAAGTTTTGTTAAGGGTGATTTAAAAAATTATCTAAATGACATAGAGTGCTTGCTGCATAATAATATTCCCGAGATGCTGATTATCAGGAGCCTTGTCAAATATTATACTAACCTGTATACTGTAAAACTACATACAAAAGCTGGAATGAGCGTCGATGAAGCTATGAAGCTTTTAAAGCCGCCTGTATTTTTTATGTATGTGAAACATTTTAAAGAATTTGTTGCAACATTAAATTGTACTTCAATTTTTAATGCGCTAAAGCTTTTGACGGCCGCCGAAGTGAAGTTAAAATCAACTGGCGCAAATGTAAAAAATATTTTTGAAAATCTTTTATTAAATAATTATGAGAAGAATTTACTTATTACTTATTCTGCTAACATGTAGCGGATCTGCTTTAGCTGATACCGAGATGCTAATTAATGAAATTAAGAAATTAACGGGGGAAGTTGAGATGCTCAAGTATGACATTCGAATTCTCAAGCAGCAGATAGAAAAAATTCAAGCTAAAAATGCTATCCCCCAAATTCCTGACAATCCAACTCCTAAAATTGAGTCAAAAGAAGAAGTCAAATCTGAAGAAGATTCTGTAAAACCTCTAGTAGAGGAATCTAAAGTAGAGGAAGCAAAAGAGCCTAATGAAAAAGTTCAATATGATATTGCTTTGAGCGCACTGAAAGATAAAAAATATGATCTTGCTAAAATCAAGTTTGCTGATTTAATTGCAACTTATCCAGAAAGTAGCTTACTTGATAGAATGATTTTTTGGTATGCTGAAGCCTTGTTTTATGAAAAAGATTATTATAATGCTGCATCATACTATTTGAAGTGCTATCAAAAATATCCAAAAGGACAAAAGGCGCCTGATGCCCTCTTAAAAGTTGCGATGTCATTGGGAGAATTAAAGCAACCAGAGCAATCTTGTCAAATCCTTGATAAACTTGAAAAAGAGTTTCAAAATTTAAGTAGTAACATGAAAAAAAGTGTGAAAGATTTAAAGTTAAAGCATAATTGTAAGTAAATATGCTCCTTATACTTGCGTGCATATTTAGCTCTATACTACTTTCTAACTTGGGATGTTTAATGGTATGGAATAGATATACCTATCTTACAGACAGCATTATCCACGTCCTTTTACTTGCTGCTGTTTTGCATGGTATTTTCGGTATTCCTTTAGAATGGTGCAGTTGTTTTGTAAGTATGCTATTTGTTGCTACTAGTAGCTATCTGCAGAAGCATTTTCAAGATCATAGCCTAGTTTTAAGCGTTGCAACAACTTCTCTTATTGCTGTTAGCATTATTATTGCCGAAAGTATGAATATAGATCTTGATATTGAGGGTATTTTATTTGGAGATTTACTGCTTACAAATATACGAGAAGTGACGATGTTGGGTATATGTGCATTACTATCTATTGGGCTTATATGGAATAAGTTTGAGACTATTGTAGTTGCTGCTTTAAATGAGGATATTGCTGCAAGTTTGGGTATTAATATATCTAGGTGGCGAGCTATTTTGTTGTGTTTTGCAGCATTTAACGTCAGTATGGTTGTAAAAATTGTGGGAGGATTGATGGTTGGCAGTCTTTGTATTGTTCCTGTATTTTTTGCAAGGCTTATTAGCAAAACGCCTCAAACAATGCTAATTTATGCTGCAACTTTTTCTCTTGTGCTTAATTTGCTAGGTCTAAAGTTGGCATTCTTACTCAATTTCTCCGTTGCTGCGACTATTTGTATAGCTCAAGTGATAGGTTTATTTTTGACTTTACTGGGTAAAAAGTATATTGTATGAAAAAAAATAAAAATTATGAAAATCTCTGCTAATTCACTCAAAATAGGAAACATTATAGTACAAGATGGCAAGTTAATGCTTATTGCTAAAGCTCCAGAGCACGTCAAACCTGGTAAGGGTCCTGCATATGTTCAACTTGAATTAAAAGATATTAAAACAAAAACTAAAACCGTTCAACGCGTTAGTTCATCAGATTATCTTGAGAAAGCTCATTTAGAGCAAAAAGAATATCAGTTCTTATATCAAGATGAAAAATCATTGTTCTTCATGGGTACCCAAGATTTTGATCAAATTGAACTTGATAAAAGTGATTTTGATAAAGGAATGCTTGCATTTTTGCAAGACGGGATGCTTATTAAAATAGATTTTTTTGAGAGTGATCCAATTAACTTCATACTTCCTTCAACTGTAACATTAGAAATATCAGAGACTGATCCTGTGATTAAAGGTGCAACGGCTGCTTCATCTTATAAGCCTGCGTTATTAGAAAATGGTATTACTATAAAGGTTCCACCTTATTTAAATATTGGCGATAAGGTTGTGGTTAAAACAGAAGATTCATCTTTTGTTGAAAGAGTAAAATAATGCTTAAAGTACTTGGTATCGAGTCTAGTTGCGATGATACTTCAGCTAGCGTTGTTACAAGTGATAGAAAAATATTATCTAACATTATCGTTTCTCAACATGAACAGCATAGGCCATATTTAGGGGTTGTGCCTGAAATTGCCGCTCGGGCGCATTTGGATAACATGGATTATTGCGTTAAAAGTGCCCTTGAGCGGGCTAATTTGACTTTGGACGAGATTGATGCGATTAGTGTTACGGTTGGACCGGGGCTCATAGGTGGTCTTATTGTGGGAATGATGTACGGACAAGGTCTTAGTCATATTGTCAAAAAAAAGCTTCTGCATATCAATCACCTAGAGGGGCATATCTTGACGGCAAGGCTAGCAAATAAAGATTTAGACTATCCTTATCTTGCTCTGCTTATATCTGGAGGGCATTCCGAATTTATTTATGTTAAAGGAACAGGCGATTATCAAGTAATAGGACGCACCTTAGATGATTCTGTAGGTGAATGCATTGATAAAGTGGCAAAGAGGCTGGATTTGGGTTATCCTGGTGGTCCTGTGGTTGAAAAAATGGCACTATCTGGTGATCATACAAAATATCCTCTACCAATTCCTATGCTAAAAAGCGATAATTGTGACCTGTCTTTTTCGGGTCTTAAAACTGCCGCGCGTCTTTTAATTCAGGATCTATTAACACAAATGCGATTGGAAGAATTTGTAAATGATGTATGTGCCTCTCTTCAATATTCTATCGTCAGGAGCTTAGTGTTAAAAACTAAAAAGGCTATACAAGAGTTAAATTTACGAACTAATTTAGCTCTGGCTGGTGGTGTTGCGTGTAATTTATATTTCCAATCCGAGCTTCAAAAGGCTATATCTCCCGTTAAGTTAATCACCTCACCTAAAGAATTGTGTACTGACAATGCTGCTATGATTGCCTGGGCAGGAATTGAGCGTATTCAAGTGGGTCTTGATGATCAAAAACATTCTCTCAACGCCCAAATGAGATTATAAAAAAGTTAGCTAAGAAGTTTTTGGTATATATGATCTGGCACTTCGTAGTTACCAAAGACGCGTTGGACGTCATCCAAATCCTCAAGAGTATCTACTAACTTGAATAGCGTGCGGCATTTATCTTCATCTTCAACGGATACCAAATTTTTTGGCCTCCACCCAATGTATGACTCTTCAGGATCTCCTAATTCTTTGACAATATTATCTAGAACATCTGAGAAACTTTCTATTTCAGTATAAAAAGTATGTTCATCATCTTCGGAGACGACATCTATGGCGCCGGATTCAATTGCTATTTGCATTATTTTATCAGGATCTGCTTTTACATCATCTGCTTTGTAAGTGATTATCCCTATGTGATCAAACATGAAGCTTACACTTCCAGTTTCGCCTAGGTTACCAGCATATTTGCTAAACGTGGATCTGACAGCTGATGCAGTACGGTTTCTATTGTCTGTTAAGGCCTCAACAATAATTGCGATGCCACCTTGTGCAAAGCCTTCATACCTCATCTCGTCATACTGATCTTGTCCTGTAGGATTAGTTACTTGCTTGATAGCATTATCAATTCTATCTTTCGGGATATTTATCTTTTTAGCTGCTGCAATTGCATGACGAAGCTTGCTATTTGAGTCTGGGGTTGGCGCTCCTTGCTTTGCCGCTACTATTATGTCTTTAAGGACTTTTGTAAATACCTTAGCTCTTTTTTTATCTTGTGCGCCTTTGCGGTGCTGTATATTCTTAAACTTGGAATGGCCTGCCATAAACTAGAACTATTGCAAAGAAATTCTTTTTGGGTCTTTTGTTGTCATAATCGTACGCGGGATTCTCAAATACATTTGAGTATTATCCGGTTTTCCGTGCGATTATTCCTAAAAATACCTCAAAAATAATTATCTTGCAATAGCTCTATTTACATTAGTACGAAACCTAACGATAAAAGCATATTACGAGTTTCATAAAGAGGCAAGTCTTGTATTGGTGCTAGAGAGCCAGAAAAAAATATTACGAAACTAGCTGCTATCCTTTTAAAATCATGGCCTCCAGGCATATTTAAGCCTTGCTTGCTTTTGACATAATTTTCAATTTCTTCTTCTGTTAGGCGTTTGATTTTTAAAATGCTAGTTGTAGTTCTAATTTTTTTGATTATAGTAGTCCCTTCTTTTTTAATAAAGCAAACCGATACATAAACCTTGTGCCTTCTACCTGATATTTTTTGTAAATTTTGCCTTACTAACTCATCATTTGTTGCAACAGGTAAAATGCGATTTCCAAGAGCGGCGATTTTACTAGATGCTACGAAAATACCATCGCTATTATGATTTTCTAGCAATTTTTCTGCCCTTTGTGTAGCAAGATTTTGTGAAACAATAATAGGACTATCGCCTGCTGCCTCAGATATAGTTGGTATATCTAGAACTTGACTAGGGGTAGCGCCTATTTTGCTCAGAGCTTTCTGCAGGCTGCTATCAGTTATTAAATTCTGTTTCAAGGTTATTTATAACGATGGACTATTCTTCCTTTTGTTAGGTCGTATACGTTGATTTCTAGCTTAACTCGGTCGCCTACAAGAATTCTGATGCGATTTTTCCTAATCTTGCCTGAAATGTGAGCTATTATGACGTGCTCTTTATCCGGATTATTCTCGAGAGCCAATCTGACCCTAAAAGTTCCTCCAGGTAACAGCTCCGTCACTACTCCTTCGTATTCTACTAAAGATTCTTTATTTGACATGTTTATTATTTATTCTTACATAACCAATCAATATAGCAAGTTTTGAAAATATACAATGTTTAAATTTTAAACTAGCTAGAGTAATTTTTTATAACTGTTTATTTGCAATTAATTGGTATGACTAATCTCCGCTTCTTCTGGTTTTGCGGCGTCTGCGCCTTGATTCTTGTTCTTTGCGAACCTTCTTTAAAGGGTTAGGCTCATGGAATTTGCATAATTTGACTTTAGCATATAAACCCTCCCTTTGACATTTACGCCTTAAATCAAGCAAAGATTTCTTAGGATCATAAGGCTGAACTTGAACTTGTATCACTTGTATTTAGTTACCTAATTTAATTAATATGTTGATCACTTACTACAATAAATATATAATTGCATACATGCACAAATTTCTTTCATTATGAATAATTCACAAGAAAAATTACGCGACTCTTTCTTGCAGGAGCTTCAAAATTTATCTATTTCCTGCGGCTGGAGCGATGGACTTCCAGAGCTTGCATGCAGCAAAATGCAATTACATCCTAAATACTATTATATATGGTTTAGTCGCGGTAGCCAAGAGATTTTATCATTTCTGGAAGAAAAATATGATCAAGAAATGTTAAATAAGCTCGAAAGCATGACTGAGATAAGGGGAATTACGAACAAAATTTGCGCAGCTCTTACAGCAAGAATTTGTGAAACTTCTTGTTCTAAAGCCTTAGCAGAAGCAAATTTTAAGTATTATCGCAAGCCTTCTAATATTGCCTTTGCATCAAAAATCACTTGGCGCAGTGTAGATAAAATATGGAGATATGCGGGTGATAATTCTACTGATTTTAACTATTACTCTAAAAGAGGACTATTGCACTCGGTGTATCTGGCAAGCCAGAGACGCTATCACTTTGACAACTCTGAAAATCATGCAAGTACCAGAGAATTTATCTCTTTATCCCTAAATCAAATAGTCCAAACTGCCAAGACAACGAAAAAAATATATAATTTTTTACATAAGTTACCTGTTATTCGAATGTTTGTATGAATTATCCAAAAGTATCCTCAAGCCCAGATTTTGCGAAACTTGAAAAAAAGATTTTAGAATATTGGAAAAAAAATCAAACTTTTAAGAAATCAGTTGATAAGAATCCAGCTGAAAAAAATGGACAAAGTAACGAATTTAGATTCTATGACGGTCCTCCTTTTGCAAACGGTTTGCCTCATTATGGTCATCTTTTAACAGGTTTTATTAAAGATGTATTTGCTAGATATCAGACATCTAAAGGTAAGAAAGTAGAGCGTCGCTTTGGCTGGGACTGCCACGGTTTGCCAGCTGAAATGCCTGTAGAAAAGGAACTGGGTTTATCTGGTCAAAAGTCAATTGCAAACTACGGGATAGACAAATTTAACGCTCATTGCAAGCGTGAAGTACAAAAATATACAGACCTTTGGGAAGATTACGTAACAAGACAAGCTAGATGGGTTGATTTTAAAAACTCATACAAAACCATGGATAAGGATTACATGGAATCTGTTATGTGGGCTTTCTCAGAGCTTTATAAGAAAGGATACGTATACCAGGCAATGCGGGTTATGCCTTACTCATGGGCTTGTCAAACTCCTTTATCACATTTTGAAACAAGGCTTGATAATAGCTATCGCCAGCGTGCTGATAATGCTGTTACTGTTAGCTTTATCTTAAAAAATAAACCAGATTTTATTAATGTTACTGCTAAAAGTTATAGAATACTTGCTTGGACGACAACTCCATGGACTTTACCTAGCAATTTAGCCTTAGCGGTAAATCCTGAGCTTGAATATTGTGCTAGTTTGCAGGGAGATGCGTGTTATATTTTTGCTTCCTTTGCTAAAGAAAGTCTAAAAATTTCAGAAGTTGCTCAAACCTTTAAAGGCAAAGTCTTAGAAAACTTAGAATATAAGCCTATATTTGATTATTTTTCGGATCATGGAAGTTCATTTAGAGTTTTAGGAGCTGAATTTGTAACCGAAGGAAGTGGTACTGGCATTGTACATATTGCTCCAGGTTTTGGTGAAGATGACCATGAGTTATGTCAAAAGCATAATATAGAGTTAGTATGTCCTGTTGATAGTGAGGGTAAATTTACTAGCCAAGTGCCAGATCTTGAAGGGTTAAATGTATTTGATGCGAATGATAAAATTATCATCAAACTTAAAAAGCAAGGTAATTGGATAAAAACAGAGCAGTATTTACATAACTATCCTCATTGTTGGAGGACTGACACTCCATTGATCTATAAAGCAATGCCATCTTGGTATGTGAAGGTGACGGCTTTTAAAGATAGAATGGTTGAGCTAAATCAACAGATTAACTGGATACCTTCGCATATTAAAGATGGCATTTTCCATAACTGGCTACAAGGAGCAAAAGATTGGGCTATAAGTCGTAATAGATTTTGGGGCACACCTATTCCAATATGGCAATCTGATGATCCAAAGTACCCGAGGATAGATGTCTATGGTTCTATCGCTGAATTAGAAAGAGACTTTAAAACTAAAATTACAGACCTTCATAGGCCTTATGTAGATCACCTTATGCGTCCTAATCCAGATGATCCGACAGGCAAATCAATGATGCGTAGAATTCCTGATATCTTTGATTGCTGGTTTGAGAGTGGTTCTATGCCTTATGCGCAAATCCATTATCCTTTTGAGAACCGGGAGCAATTTGAAAAAAGATTTCCTGCAGATTTTATTGTTGAATATGTAGCACAAACGCGAGGTTGGTTTTACACCTTAATGGTTTTATCTACAGCGCTTTTTGATAAGCCTCCCTTTTTGAATTGTATCTGCCATGGCGTTATTTTAGATAGCAGCGGTCAAAAGCTTTCTAAACGCCTAAATAATTATAAAGATCCTATGGAGCTTTTTGCTGAGTATGGATCAGATGCAATGAGGCTTACAATGCTTTGCTCCTCAGTTATGCAAGGTCAAGAGTTTTTAATTGATAAAGAAGGCAAAATCATATACGAAACTTTGCGGCTTTATATTAAGCCGATATGGAATGCGTACCATTTTTTCACTATGTACGCAAACATTGATCAAATAAATGCTGAAATAGATTATTCATCTCAAAATGTCTTAGATAGATATATTTTATCTAAGCTTTCTTTGGCAATAGGTCAGATTGAATCGGCGTTAGATAATTTTGATACTCAAACAGCAGCACAAAGTTTATTTGACTTTTTTGAGGTGCTCAATAACTGGTATATAAGGCGTAGTAGGCCAAGGTTTTGGAAATCAGAAAAAGATGAGGATAAAATTACGGCATATAATACCTTATTTACTTGCATAGATCATATAATAAGAGCAAGTAGTTCGCTTATACCACTGCTTTCTGAAGAGATATATTTGGGGCTTCATAAGGAAGCAGAGAGCATTCATTTAGAATCGTTCCCAAGTAACTTAGATATTAAAGTCGATCCTGAGTTAGTTGAAAGCATGGACGCGGTATTAGATATTTGCAATTGCGCGCTATTTATAAGAAATTCTCAAAATGTTCGTATTAGGCAGCCTTTGGGCGTTTTAAGTATAATATCCGATCAAAGCCATAACTTAGAGCAATTTGAGGATATTATTAAGGCTGAGGTTAATGTTAAAAACATTGCATTTGAAAGCGACGTAGATCAATTTGCCTCTCTAAAACTGAGTCTGAATTTACCTATAATAGCCAAACGTATTCCAGCTAAAATAAAAGATATAATAGCTGCAAGTAGGTCGGGTAACTGGAAGCAAGAAGGGCAGCAAATTAGGATTGCGGATGTGGTTTTAGAACAAAATGAGTTTGATTTAAAACTTGAACCGAAAGATGGGGATAAGGGCATTAAAGTGCTAAGTAATATAAATGGCATTATAAAACTTGATTTAACAATAACGCATGAGCTTTATTTAGAGGGGCTAGCAAGAGACTTGATAAGATTCATACAGCAGGCAAGAAAAGATGCTGAGTGCGAGATTAGTCAACATATAGATATTGCAATTGATACGGACAATCAAGATTTACTTGAGGCAGTTAACTTGCATAAAGGCTTTATAGAGGAGCAAACTTTGTCAAAACTACGAGAGGAGACTAATGCGCAAAATTATGAAATAGCCGTCAAAGAACTTGATTGCAAAATTATTCTCTTTAAGAAATGACGGCAAGACATAGTATACCTATGTGGCATATGCGCGGATTTCAAAAGTTTTACTTCATCACGGTCGATCTTGAAAAATTTTGCACAGTCCCCATAGCAAAGGTATAGAAATAAATCCAGATACTATAATTGCTTGGGCTAAATTGTGTGTTACTCTATAAGTTAGCCATAATATAATTAAACTATAGCTTGGAAAAATACTTCCTAAAATCAGAGCCGTATTTTTGATTCCCATTTTTAGGTCATCATTTCGAGCTTTAATAACTTGTTTAATATTGTTTGTCATAACTATAACCACATTTAGAGGGTTAACCAATAAACATAACAGTTGTATTATGATAAAAAATGCAACTGTTATATATGATCTTACAAAAATTAAAATTAAAAATCTATTAAAAAAATACTTTTTTTGTATTGATTATATTTGGCAGCCGTTAGTAAATTTTAAGTTGAGTGACATAATTATTTAATCAATCTAAGGTTAGTAATAAATTATCCTTAGAGTTGATTAATTAAGATTTATTGCTACTGATATATTTTAATCCATCGTATCTGAAGTACCCAAATCAGATCCAGAGCAGTCTAAGTTTTCTTCTAGTATAATATGTTCGGGTGATTTTATATCTTCTATTTCATCTACCTTTGATTTTGGGGTGAATTTTTTATTTTCAAACTTTGCTTCTGCGATAGCCTGGGCAGTTAATTTATCTATTCCTTGAAGAGATAATTCTTTGATTAGTGCATTCTTCCTTAACTGGTGGGAAGGATTTATTGAACTGTTGGGTATATCATCTATAAGGTCTTTGCGATATCTTGTTTTATTGTTAGGTAGTGCTGATTTTTTAGATTCTAAGAAACTTTCTGAAGAATTTTTAGGACTTACATTTTGATGCATGTAATTTTGTGACTCAAATATTGCACTTTCTAAAGCCTCATGCAAGAATATTCCTAGCATGTTGGCATTTTCGAGTATTATATCTGTATTAATCCCTAGGTCATTAGCTACAGCGAATAATTCCTGTAATTTTGGTTCATAACATGGAGTGCTTCTTGTATCTTGTAGATGGTGATTGATAATTTCAATGAATTCGCATTCTGTATGCTGTTCGAGCAATTCTACGATATCTATCTCTAGTTGATTAGCTGCGTCTAATGCTTCTTCAAAGGAAGTACAATGAGTATACGTAGAGGGGAATAGGATTCCTGGCTCTGTGTCAGTATTACTCAAAAATTCTGTTGAGACGAAGCTGTTAGATCCTTCAAATTTTGTGCTGCTATATGAATTACTTTGCCGCATTAAAGATTGCGGAACAATAAAACCGTCTTCTAAAATTTCATTAATTTCAGAGAAATCAAAGACGGTTTTGTTAGTCTTTGCTAGTGATTTATTATCTACATTATCCATAAAAATTTTTTTGAGCTTGATTATATTCTAATTCTAGCTATATCAAATAATTTTTAATTTTTAAACCAATATTAATTAAAAAATGTCTTTTTTTGATGCGAAAATCCCACAAATGCTTTAATAAGCTGTTCAAGTCAAGATTCTTCGATTCTAAACGAAGATCTCGCATACATTAAAAGAAGTAATAATTAATTTGGATTTGTATTTGAGGTTGGGATTGTTATTAAAAAATTGTGGGCCCCTAAACATAGGGGCCTTAGAAAATTGTTGAGATAAATATTATCTCTTAGAGAATTGTGTACTCTTACGAGCTTTACGTTTACCGTATTTTTTACGCTCTACAATACGAGAGTCACGAGTAAGAAGACCATTTTGTCTTAGAGATTTTCTTTTAGATGGATGAAGTGCATCAATTGCTTTACTTAATGCATGACGAATAGCACCAACCTGTCCACTTAATCCCCCACCTTGTACTGTGCAGTTAAAATCAAGCTGTCCTTGCATTTCTGCTACTTCTAAAGGCTTTAAAATATCAAGCTTATAGCTTTCTCTGGTAAAATATTCTTGCATGAATTTGCCATTTACCTTAAATGAGCCAGATCCCTTACGAAGCCATAGACGGGCTATAGAAGTTTTGCGCTTTCCTGTACCGTAAGATGAGTCTGCAATTTTAGTTGTTTCTGTTTGAGGTATAGCTTCCATATTTTATCTTTTATTTTTAGGGTTTTTGCTACCAAAATCATATACTTCTGGCTTTTGAGCGCTGTGTGGATGTTCAGATCCTGCGTATATATGTAGATTACTCATTTGTCTATTGCGCAAAGTGTTTTTGCTAATCATACGTTTTACAGCCAGCTCTAAAACTCTTTCAGGATACTTGCCTTCTAACAATTTACCTGCAGTTGTTTCTTTAATACCTCCTGGATGACCGGTATGCCAGTAATAAATCTTACCATCTTTTCTTGCAGCTTTATTACCCGTTAATTTGATATCTTTTGCATTAATAACAACAACATTGTCGCCGCAATCCATATGAGGAGTGAAAGTAGGTTTATGCTTTCCTCTTAGAATTTTTGCTATTTCAGATGCAAGTCTACCTAAAACCAGGTCTTTTGCATCAATTAGAAGCCATGGCTTGCTTATATCGCCAGCTTTTATAGAGTAAGTTTTATTCATTATCAAAATCTATCATTATTCTAAAGAGTAATAGTAACAAACATAGCAAGTTTTGTCAACGATTTAGATGATAAGATAAACTTGCTTGTTAGGCTTTTATGTAATTTTCAAATTGCACAACTTTTAAGCTGCATCAAATTGATTAAAAATTTCCCCCATAATTTTATCATTAGTGTCAGACCAATACACTAAAGGTTCACGATTTTCTGAAGTATTACTTTCATATATTTTGTTCCAATGGTCTTCAAAGTGAGGTAATTTAACAATTTCTTCGCTGCCATAGTGAATATTAAATGCTAAAATCGCATCTTGTAACTTTTGATCTGTGTCGCATACATATCCTAGAGTAGATAATTTTGACTGAATGTCCGCTTTTAAGGTTGATTCAACTTCATCTTTGGATTGACTTGCGAGAATTTGTTGCCAAGAAATAATGTCCACATTACTACGTTTATCTATAAATGCCCAAGCTCCAAAGTCCATTTCCGTTCCAAACCCTTCAGCTGAATGTGATGCGCGAGCAAATTTAGCCCATGGGAAGAAGGGACTAGGGTCAATTTTTCTGCCGGGTGCCCAATCTGAATGTCCTACAACTAATAAGGGATTAAATTTATATTTATCATGCAAGATGTTTAATAAGTAAGCATTAGACCTCATTTGTTCCTCTGGAAAAAGCTCATTGCCTGTATTTACGTTCTCAATGCCAATAGAGTGAAGATTAAGTGATGCTATACGACCTTTTGGGTTAAATTTACTGCCTTTAGTAAACTCTCCAACTCCTGCGTGCCATGCAGCTACTGTATCAGGTACTAAATTATAAACATTTCCGGTTTTATCTATAACGTAGTGAGCAGATACCTTATCTGGCGTTAAAAAGATATCCAAAGTTCCTCGAAAATCTGCAACTGTATGGTGTTGTACTATACACTCTATTTTGTGAGTATAATTAGGGCTTTGATATTCTGTACTAATTGGTAAAGATTCATAGGCTTTTTTCATAATAATTTCATAGTCAAAAATTACAATATTGTTAGAATATAATAGTTTTCAAATATGAACAATTGGTTTTATCCTTAAGGTTTTTTAAGTACGCTGATGAAGCGCAAATCTTCAAGTTTTGTATTTGGCTTGACTAATACCTTGTTACTCATGTGTGCAATGCGACCAATCGGAATATCTGCTATTAAGTTTGCTGAATCAAGTGAAGTAAATAGTAGCTCATCTGTGTTAACTTTATCAGGACGTGCGATATATGAAATATAGGGTTGATCTGGGTCGCCTTTCAGTATTCCCTTTTGTCCAGAAGATGAGCGTACCGGAATACGAAGTTTTGAGTTTGTAATTAATAATACTTTAGAATAGTAATCTCCAACTTGAATTATCTTACCTATAAATCCTTGGTCGCATACTACTGTATCACCTAATGAAACAGAGTGTTTTTTCCCGCAATTAATAAGGCCGTATTGTCCTTCAGGGTTAGTAGTAATTGAAATTAACTGAGCAGTGATGCTCTGAGCTTTATATCCAGAAATAAAATTCAGTAGTTTACGAAGCTCTTGGTTTTGATCTTGGATTACTGAAAGATCATTTATCTCTTGAGTTAATTGCAAGACTTTTTGAGAGAGTTTTTGATTTTCTAACTTTAAAGTTTTAACATCTCCAAAATACCCAATAATATTGCTCCAGAAATTACCAAAATAGTCAAATGAGCTATTTACAGCTTTATGCAAAGTTCCTGAAATATCTATTGATAAACTTCTGCTTGAAGCATTTTTGCTAAGTAGATAGTTTACTAATAGAGCGACTAAAATAAGTACTATTAGAAACTTTTTACATACTAATAAAACTTTGCGATAAAAATTGACGTTTGAGCTTCTTTTTGTTCTATTTTCGAATAAGATCATATAAATTAGTCTTGTTTAAATAATACATACCTTAATGTATTGAAATTTTCTAGTACCTGGCCAATACCTCGAACAACGCATAATAATGGTTGCTCTGCCACGTATACTGGTAACTGCGTTGCATCTTTTAACATCTGATCTAAGTTACGCAGCATTGCGCCTCCTCCTGTTAGCATAATACCAGTTTCTGCGATATCGGAAGATAACTCTGGCGGTATTACTTCAAGGACATTTTTTACAGTATCAATAATCTGATTAATCGGCTCAGATAAACTTTCGGCGATGCTTTCTTGTTCCAATTTAATCTCTAAAGGAATACCGTTAATTAAGTCACGTCCCTTTATATATACATGATTTTTATCAGTTGCTTCAGGAGATACTTTTGCAGTGCCTATTTCTTTTTTTACTCTTTCGGCAGTTGGTTCGCCTATTAAAAGGTTATGAGTGCGTCTTATGTATGAAATAATAGACTCATCAAATTTATCTCCTCCAACGCGTACTGAGCTTGCATGAACAATCCCTCCAAGTGATAATACTGCTACCTCTGTTGTACCTCCTCCGATGTCAACTATCATAGAACCTTTTGGCTCAGTTACAGGGAGTCCTGCTCCTATTGCTGCTGCCATAGGCTCTTCAATTAAAAACACTTCTCTAGCTCCAGCACTTTCTGCTGCTTCCTGTATCGCCCTGCGCTCAACTGGGGTAGATCCTGATGGAACGCATACTATGATCAGCGGACCAACAAAGCTACGACGTTTGTGCACGGACCTGATAAAGTGTTTAATCATCTCTTCAGCCCCTCTAAAATCTGCGATTACTCCGTCTTTCATGGGCCTTTTAGCATCTATCTCAGATGGCGTTCTACCCAACATCATTTTAGCTTCTTGGCCAAAAGCATAAGGCTTATAACCACTACTATCCCTGATTAGAGCAACTACTGAGGGTTCATTTAAAACTACGCCTTTATTTTTGACGTAAACTAGAGTGTTAGCGGTGCCTAGGTCGATTCCCATATCTGATGAGAACATTTGTATTAACTTGTTAAACATAATTTATTAATATTTTGTAGCAAAAGTTGTTATAATCAATTAAAATCAAATCATATTTTAAGACTATACTAAAAACTAAACAAAGAGGCTATCTGTATTTTTATGACTACAATTTTTGCACAATGTTCGGGACTTGTTAAAGCTGGTGTGGCTGTGTATCGCATATCGGGACCAAGGGCTCTTTATGCTGCACAATGTTTGACCAAAAAGGCATTTTTTGAGCCTCGAAAAGCTTATTTGCTTGATGTGTTTGACCCAGTGTCAGATGAATTAATTGATAAAGGCTTAGTGTTATATTTTAAGGCTCCATCAAGTTTTACAGGGGAGGATATTATTGAGTTTCATTTACATGGAAGTCTAGCAATTTCTAAGCTTATGTACAAATCTTTAGCTATAATTCAAGGAGTAAGGATTGCTAATCCTGGAGAGTTTAGCAAGCGTGCATATATCAATGGTAAATTTGATTTGATCCAGGCTGAAGGATTAGTGGATTTGATTAATGCTGAAACCCAGATGCAACATAAACAGGCTATGCAACAATCATCTGGATTGCTTAGCGGTTTATACGAGTCTTGGCGCAAGTCTTTGTTAAAAGTTATGTCTTATTTAGAGGCGTATATAGATTTTCCCGAAGAAGGTATTTCATCTAAAGTTTTAGGAGAGATTGAAAGGAACATCCAAACTTTAAAGCAGCAGATGAAAAATCACCTGGATGACCACAATAGGGGAGAGGTAATTAGAGAGGGTATTAACCTAAGTATATTTGGTCCCCCAAACGTTGGTAAGTCAAGCTTAATCAACTATATTGCAAATAAAAATGTAGCTATTGTTTCTCCTATGCCCGGGACTACGAGAGACAGCATAGAGACTTTTATAGACATACAAGGCTATCCTGTATGTGTAATGGATACTGCGGGAATTAGAAATAATACTTATGATGTAATAGAACTTGAAGGTATTAAGCGTGCTGTAACTAAAACTCAAGCGGCGCATATTAAGCTTTTAGTTGTGGATGTTGAAATAGATGTGAATAATCTGGATAAAGGCATTAAAGATTTGATAGACGACAAAACAATCCTGGTTATAAATAAGGTAGATTTAAATCCTAATATTCCAATAATTTCTGATGCTATATACATATCTTTAAAGCAAAAAATAAATCTGGAAGAACTTATGGAAAAGATCTTAGATAAGATTAAAAAAATATCACCAAGTTTACAAAATCCCTATATCACTAGGGAGCGTCATAGGCAAAACGTTGAGGTGGCTCTAAGTTTATTAAACAACTTTTCTTTAGAAAAAGACTTGGTGCTTGCTGCTGAAGATATTAGACTTTCAGCTCGTCGTTTAAGCCTTATTACAGGCAAAATTACAGCAGATGAGATTTTAGGAGAAATATTTTCATCATTTTGTATAGGTAAATAATTTGTCTAAGGTGCGTTTAGATCATTACTTAGTTGAAAATGGCTTGGCTAGTAATTTACAAGAAGCCGCGAGTTTGTGTATTAGAGGTTTAGTTCATGATTCTTCAAGTCAATTACTCAAACCTGGAATGCAGGTGAACTTAAATAGAAGTGATATCAAAGTGAAGCAAGTTAAGAATCATAAATATGTTGCTCGCTCTGCATTAAAGCTAAAGGATGCAATTGAGTGCTACGATATTGATGTTAAGAGCAAGATTTGTGCAGATTTAGGATGTAGTACAGGTGGTTTTACCCAGATATTGCTTGAAAATGGAGCGTACAAGATTTATGCGGTGGATGTTGCTAGCGGATTTTTTGCATATAGTCTGCGAAATAACCCTAAAATTACCCTGCTTGAAAAAACAAATGTCAAACATTTAAGTAAAAGTCTTATACCTGAAGATTTAGATTTAATATGCTGTGATTTGAGCTTTATAGGATTAACAAATTGTCTTGCTCCATCTTTGAGTCTACTTAAAAGTGGTGGAGAATTAATCGCTTTGATTAAACCTCAGTTTGAATTACCTAAACATTTGGTAGAAGAAGGGGGGATTATTAAAGATCCCATGTTGCACAAGCAAGCTTGTGATAGCGTTGCTAATTGGCTTGAGGGGCAAGGTTTTAATATTGTCGGTATCAAACCTTGCTCCCAGCTTGGCATGAAAGGAAATCAAGAATTCTTGTTATATGCTTTTAAATCCTAAAGATCCCACCTGATTTTAGCAATAATTCCATGTGACCGCAGAGGTGTTTTATAAAATCCATCTCTCGCCTTGCCATGATAGCTATAATTATATTCTAAACCGATTTTTAAATCTTTAGATATATTAAAGCTGGTACCGGCTGCAAAAATGTAAGCAAAATTATATTTATGTTTGAACTTATATACATTTGCTTCGTTACCATAATCAATTTTAAGTTTGCCTTTTACGTGAGATGCTCCAACACCTGCGCCTAGATATACTTTATATGTATCGCATATGTCAAAAATATCTACATATCCTCTTAATTGTAGTGAATTAACGTTTGGAGTAATGATAGCGTAATCTGTAAATTCATTTGTTCTTTCATCTTTTAAAACCATTCTACTTTTATTGAAAAAAGGTTTTACGAAAACTATCTCACCCCTTGTTCTTGGGCTGAATTGATAACCAACTCCAAAACTTATTTCGGGCGCTGGAGTAGTTTTTTTAATTCTATATACAGAATCATCTGATATTTCAGGAAGTGAGGGTTTATGTTGTGATATAGCTCCTACGGCTCCATGTAAATAAAAGTTATGATTAGCTTGAGCTGTAGTTGTGATTAGCAATGGTAAAAGTATTTTGTGTAGTTTAGTCATAAGCCTTACCTTAATTAGTTAAAACGTACCTTCTGACTCTGATAGAGCCTAACTTAATTATACCATATTGAGCGCGGTAAGTCTTCTGTAATAAATCTTTTAGTTTAAATTTATGTACTTGAAATGTGGTAAAAATACCATGCATTATTGTTAATAATATTTAAGTTACTTTTTTATTCTTTTTTACAAAAAGTGATATTAAGTTTTTTGGCTTGATGCGAAGCAAACATGCAACCAAATTGAATATCCTTGGGCGTGAAGTTAAAAGAATTAAAGCAGATATTTTTTATATGAGATAATTGATGAACATTCAAAAGGCTCATATGAAAAAGATTTTTATCTGTTTTTTCTTCTTAATACACCATCTCTCCTTCGCATCTTACTTTCTCATTGAACATAATATTGATAAGATACACATTACTGCTACCTTTGACCAAAACGAAGTGCAAAATAACGAAGGCAATATTAGCCTTTATGTGCCGGATGTCATTTGGGGTACCTCTTATAATAAGCAGATTACTAATATTAGGTCCAATGGTACATATGATCCTCAAACGAAGAGTATCGGTTTGAATCCTGGAACTGATTTACGTATAGAATACGATATTTTATGTGTTGATAATGAAGAGCTTATAAATAGGTTTTCCGATCATTACGACCACTTCATAAGTGGCGAGAGATTTTACCTAATGGGTATAGGTTTGTTTATAACTCCACCTCTTTATAATGACAACATTACTATTCAGGTTAAGAGCAATATACCAAATGTAGCTTTCAGCACACATCCATACTTTTATCAAAGCAATACTATGACCACTAAGTTATCTGAATTAGATCGCTTAATTATAGTGGCAAGCAATGACATGAAATATTACTATAAAGATGGTGTTGATATAGTTATGTGGACCCCTGATCAAGCTTTGCAGGATATGTTTGATTCGGTTGCTGCTCCAATATTTGCTAAGCATGAGGAGTTTTGGCAAGCCTCTTCTACCAATGAACCAGCTCATAAGCTGTCTATTATAATCAAAGCTCCAATCTCAAACATTATCAGAAGGTTTGGTGGTACGGTGATTGGGCGTACGATCTTATTTTTTATAGTACCAGACAATACTAGTAAAGACGATTTAGATCATCTAGTAAGACATGAAAATACTCATTTTAGGATAGGTAAATTATTAACGGGAACTGAATGGTTTGTAGAGGGGTTTACAGAGTATTATGCAGATAAAATTAACTTGCATTTTGATCAGAATTGGATGAAATTTACAGATTTATATAATGCAAAAGCTGCTGATTACTTTACTTCCTTAGCCCATTATTTAGACGATAAGACGGCTGATGATTATTTTTTCAAGATATCTCAAATTGAACATTTACCCTATACGAAAGGGTACGTTATAGCTGGGCAGATTGATTCGATAATTGATCTAGATGGCGTTATGAGAAACTTAATACAGTTGTGTAAGCAGGATAAGACGTATTGCAAGTTTACGCCTGAGACGTTTTTTTATGCTGCAGGTAATGTGCTAACAGATGAGCAGCAACAGAAAATTACTAGTTTAATTACGGATGTAAATAATACTACTTTTACTAATTACCTTTTAGGAAAGAGTACAAAATTAAACTACAAGCAGCAAAAAATACCTTACTTCACCGCAGACATCCAAAAAGTATTTAAGGAAAGTATCATATGGGGTAAGGAGATAAATGTAGGAGGTGGTACTAGATACAATGAGGCCGTGTACTATAAAGTTTTAGACTCTAATTTTGATTTTGAAACGGGCGAGGGGCAAGTTAGTGTACAAAACGGCAATTCTCAGGAAGTTGTTAAGCTTCCTGCAACCACTTTGCAAGTTAATGTTCCGTATTATGGTATGTCTTTGCCTCAATAATAACATTGTTTATTATATTGATTAGAATTATATATTAAGGCGTTGTTTTTGAAATCTTTTCAAAGATATCAGCAAGAGCGCTAACTTTTATATAATTTATATATTCTGTACCACTATCTCCACCAGTACCTTCCATATTAGGTTTCAGCCTTGGTGATGGACTTGTGTAATCAAGAATTTGAGAAAATTGTGTTAGTTCATCTGGCAACTCAGAATCTAAAAATTCTGAGGTATCAAGTCCCTCTTTTGCTATTTTAAAAACCCTATTATACTCATGAGCTAATGGAGGAAAATCAGAATATGGTTTGTGTTTATTGTCTCCAATGAAAAGCTGTCCTTCTTTCAAAGATTTTAAAATTATCTTTTGCATTCCAGGTAAAGGAGCAACTGTCATATATATTTTATCTTTCCAGAATTCTTGCGCTATTTTACCAGTAAATGAATGTAGTACCATTGAGAGTTGATCATATTCGTTCTGGATAACCCAATAAGGGTTTTTAAAAATTCCTCTATTTTGGTATACGGGCAAATTGGGGTATTCGGCTGTGCCAACTGATATAATAACATTACCAAAATCTTCAGCTAAAAGTTTGAAGGTACCATATGGCAATGGATCTGATTTAGTTTGTAATTTGCCTGTTATAGGTAGATTTGACGCATATGTTATCCAATTAGAATCAAAACCAACTGCTCCGCCACGAGTATTGAGTAAAATTTCATGTATTTTAGGGCGTTTCTTCAAGGCATTTTTAAATCTATTTACAAAATCATCTAATTTTTCTCCTTCTAAACCAATAGATTCTTGGAATCCTGGTTTAAAATCTTGATCATTAAAACCACTATCTTTTTGAAAAATGTGATTATTCAAAAATTTTGCTCTGATTTTATTTACGGATACTTCGATCTCCTCTGTGGATATCCCGTAATTTCCTAACAATTTTCTATGATATTGTTCGGAAAAACAGCCTAAATCCTCCGCGACATCTGATAAATATGCACCTATTCTACCACTAGCTCTTGTATATACAATCCATTTGTTACTTTCTTCACGATTTTCTATCCTTTCTAGACCAAGATAAACTTCTTTTTCATTGGGAAGGCGTATTTTGGTTGTCAACGTTCCATCTTCGCATACCTTGATAATTGGTAGCTCAATATCTGGATCTTTTTGATGTTCAAGAGATAAGGTTGGGCTATCTAGGTCTAAGGGTAGTGTTCCTTGATAATTTTCTTCTGCGTTGAAACTTGATTTTAACATATATTTTTATGTATGTTATTATATATAACTGTGAAAAATTATCTTAATACTAACAGATTTCTATTGAATTAAATGAAAAATTTTCTATCTAAAACTATTATTTGCTTAACAGCTATTATCATGGCAATAATAATATATCTCTATATAAACCGCAATTTTATGAATGGAGAAGTTAAAATATCTTCTCGTATTTTTAAAAACGAATTGATCTTTCAAACTAAATTTAACTCAATTTCTAAGAAAGACATACAAGTTTTTGTTATTAGTTTAGATCGTACTCCTGAAAGGTATGAAACAATGAAAAATCAACTTCAGGCAAATGACATAATACATCAAAAATTTAGCGCAGTCGATGGATATAATCTCAATATTGTTCATTCTAAGACAGGTGATAAATTTTGTGGCAAAGATCTCAAAGATATGAAAATAAGCATATTACCCAATGAACGCTACGATATTTTATGTCCATCGAGTAAATCTAGCTATTTTTCTAGTGGCAGAATATTCACGGCAGGAGAATTTGGATGTCATTGTAGTCACAGAGAGATATGGCACAAGATAGTTTCCCATAATATAGAATATGCCCTAGTTCTAGAGGATGATATAATATTTCCAACAGACTTTCAAAAAAAATTTACCGACCTAATAAATAATTTACCTAATGAATGGGGTGTAATTTATTTATATGCTGTTGTGGATCCCGCCAAAAAAATTAAAATAAAAAATAACTCTCATATAATAAAGTTTCGACCTAACTCTCATTTAGTATACGGTACTGTTGCATATCTTATTACTTTTAAAGCTGCTAAAGAAATGTTGGCAGTAAGTGAAGGTTTTTCGGGTCCCATTGATGAATCTATGTCTAAGGCCATTGATACTGAAAAAGTTCGAGCATACCAAGCATTACAAATTTCTTTATCAACCCCAGATCACCTTACAAAAGGTGAGTCTATAATACGTAGTATGGGAAGAGCATCTTGAGATATATTAATTAGAGCTAAATCAGATCTTATTGCATCTGTTGAAAAAGTTGCCATTGATCAAGCAAATTAGAGAGAAGGTTTATACTAAGACCTACCAATATGAAGAAATAAATTAAATTAAGCAGCCCCTAAATCATCAGTGAAGAATTGCTTTGCGAACAACTCTATGATTTTTTGATCGGGCTTTAAGTTTGGGTTATTAGCTAAAAATTCTTTTGCTTTAATAATAAGGTCTCTGTTTTGATATAGGTCGATAAACGTAAAGCAAGCTTGTCCGCTTTGGCGCAAGCCTATAATATCTCCTCCGCCTCTGATTTCTAAATCTTTTTCGGCGATTTCAAAACCATTTTGACTTTGGGTCATGATATTGAGTCTTTCTCTCGTATTAGTGCTTACAGCACTATCGCCATAAACTAGTATGCAATAAGACTGCAGATGGCTTCTGCCAACTCTGCCTCGTAATTGATGTAGTTGGGCAAGGCCAAAATTTTGAGCATCTTCGATAACTATAAGAGTTGCGTTAGGTACGTCTATACCTACTTCAATCACTGTGGTTGAGACTAAAAGTTTGATTTGATTGTCTTTAAAATCATTCATGATTTGTTCTTTTTCATCTTTCGCTAAAGCACCATGTAAGAAGCCTACTTGATAATGATAAACCTGGCGTAATGAGTCAAAACGAGCTACTACGCTCGTAAAAGATTTTTTCTCGCTATCCTGAATCAATGGGCAGATCCAGTATACTTGCTGATTTTTATCAAAAATCCTTTGCAATGAGGCGATTAAATCATCCATTTTTTTGCTGGATAAAACGGTTGTGATTATTGGTAAATTGTTTTTAGGTTTAGAAGTAATATATGAGATATCCATATCGCCATATAATACCATGCTAAGGCTCCTAGGTATTGGAGTTGCGCTCATTAAGAGAAGATCGGCGTCTTGAGATTTAGCTAAAAGAGTTGCGCGTTGTTTGACGCCAAACTTATGTTGCTCGTCAATTACGATGTATCCAAGGTTGGCAAAATTGATATTCTCTTGAATTAGAGAGTGTGTGCCAATGATTATATTTATATTACCTGCCGCAAGATCTTCTAAAATTTCTTTTCGTTTTTTGCCCTTAATTTTGCTGGTGATTATCTCAATCTTTAAATCCATGCCATCTAGCGCTTTAATAAAAAAGTTGAAATGTTGGACTGTTAGTATGTCGGTTGGGCTCATAAGGCAGCATTGTTTACCACTTGCAACTATGTTTAGAATAGAAAGTAAGGCAACGAAAGTTTTTCCGCTTCCAACATCACCTTGCAACATTCTGATCATTCTACTGGAGCTTTTTTGGTCCTTATATATTTCTTCTAAAGAGTGTTGTTGATCTTCTGTTGGCATAAAACCAAGAGTAGCAAAAACTTTTGCATGATGATCATGAGCAATATCTTCGATACCATATCGCTCAAGTTTGTTTGAGGTACGTAAATTGTTTAGGCATATCTGATTTATTAATATTTCCTCTAGTGCTAATCGTTTTTTGTAAATACTTGGATCCTTGAGCTCCTTAGGATTATGTAATTGTTGCAAGCTCTCATAAATTGAGGGCATGTTGTTTGCTAAGTTATGCCAATCTTTAAGGTTGGGTAATAAGTTTAGGCAGTATAATGCATACTGATGCATCTGGTTGTTATTAATACCTTGGGTTAGATGATAGATTGGTTGAATTTTGTGCGGGGAGGTAAAAACAATTTCAGGATGAACCATTTCTGGTTTAAAGCGCGGGTTTGTAACCTTGCCGCAAATAGTAATCTTGTTGCCTGCTCTAAATTTAGCCATCATGATCTTTGACATCTGAAAAAAAGTAAGCTCCAGCTTTTGACCACGAGAATTAATACCTTCATATTTTAATACTTTAAGTCTTCTGAAGCTTGAGGGAGACTTTGTGATGGATATGGTAGTTACTATATGATCATTTTCTGATAAACTGCTGTAATCAGGCTCAACTTTGCGTTCTATATAAGAATAGGGAATATGAAATAGCATATCCCTTACGGTGATGATGTTAATTTTTCTTAATCTAGCAGCGGTCCAAGCTTTAATTTTAAGCGCTGATGTTAGAGTTTGATCGAAAATATTTATTATCATCAAATTTACATTTTGTTTTTATTAGATTTTATGATAGCATATGTAACTAGCTTTGAGACTAAAAAGTCTTTCAAATTTGTAACTCGCCGCACATAAGATCAGTTGATTAGGGAAAATGTATGTAAGTCAAGGCTTTAGTTGTGCGAGCAGATTAAAAAATTTATAAAATTTATACTTATGAACTTTTACGAGTTAATCTTTATTGTGCGTCCAGATTTATCATCTTCTGAGCTTGATAAATTAATGGCTAATTTCTTAGAAATAATAGAGCGTCATTCAGGCAAAGTAATTGCCAATGAATATTGGGGTTTAAAAAACCTTGCTTATAAAATTGGTAACAATAAAAAAGGTCATTATTCTTTCTTAGGTGTTCAAATGACTAAGGAATGTAAGGAGGAAGTAGAAAATAAAATTAAGCTTGGCGGTATAGAAATTTCCTCTCAGATTATAAGGCACATGGTTCTAAGAGTGGAAGAAATTAATAAAACTCCCCCTCAGATGTTTAAAAGCTCTAACGCTGAAGTTTCAGCTATCAACGTAACAATTTAACATTTGATATATGTCAGAAGATTTAAAAGCATTACCTGAAAAAGCAACACAAAGAGTTGCAGATCGAGCAAATAAAAAAGTTTTTTTTAGAAAAAGAAGTGGATGTCCTTTACATGAGGATAAAGACTTAAATATTACATATAAAAATTCTGAGTTTTTGTCTAAGTTCATCTCTGAAGGTGGCAGAATACTTGGAGCAAGAATAACAGGCGTTTGTCCAAAGCATCAAAAAGAAATTACTCAATCTATTAAAATTGCTAGGATGCTTGCTTTGATGCCTTTTGTAACAAAATTTGATTAAGATTTATTATGGATTTAATTGTAGTACAACCTGTAGGAAAACTCAAAAATATCGGTCAAGTAGTTAAAGTAAAAAAAGGTTATGCAAGAAACTTTTTATTACCTAGAGGATATGCTTTAGTCGCAACTGCGAACAATAAGCAAAAGTTTGAAGAAATTAAAGTTGAGCTTGCACTGAAGCAAGAGAAAGAAAGTACGCTAGCTGCTTCTAAAATTGCTAATCTGGAGGGTAAAGTTTTAACTTTCTTAGAGCAAGCTTTAGAAGATGGTAAGTTATTTGGATCAGTCAGATCAAAAACTATAGCTGCTGCTTTAGAAAAAGAATATGATATCAAGCTTAGAAGCGATCAAGTTGAACTATCTGAGGCTATAACAAAGATAGGGGTATATAAAGTAAAGGTTTCTTTAGCTCATGGGCTAGTTGCTGATGTATTAGTTAACGTTGCAAGAAATGATATAGAGGCTTCTTCTCAGCTTACAGCTTATCATGCAGAACAAGCAGCTCCAGCTACTGTCGAAAAATCTCCTGAATCATCTCAAGAAACTCCAAAAGAGTAGCCTATTCACAAATCACTTATCTTGTTTTGGTATGTTAGACAGAGCAAAATAAGATAGGTTTTAACGTATCTTATCAAAAAGGTCTACTAGGTACTGTTAACAAATCTAAAGATGAGATAAGCTTAGGTAAAAAAGGTAGCTTTATGTTTAAGCGTATGTGCACTATACCCCAAGAAGTTTTCAATGAGAGAATATTACCAATTACTACTCCCTTAGGTGACAGATCTCTAAAACTAAGCCATTACACGTGTTATGCTGAAATTATCTACTCCATGGAGAGATTGCCCTAAAGAATATGGTTCTTGTCACACTATATATACAAGGTTCAAAAGGTCGACTCAAAAAGGTTAATTATTGACCGTTTTAGATGAGTTAAAACAAAAAAAGTTAGTCAAAGTGAATATAATTTTTATGAATTCTAGTACTATTAAAGTGAATCGTCATGGTATTGGTGCTTAAAAAAGTAGGACCACGGAGCATGGGTAAAAAGCTGTTGGTAAGGGCTCAAAAATACATGTTATCACGGGCATAAAAGAGCTAGTATGTGTTAAAAATCAGAGGAGCGCAGAAGCATGATACCAAGGTGGTATAAGAAATGTTGTATCTTATTCACAAAGATCAAGTTAAAGGGTTCATGGGAGATAAAGGTTATGATACGAATAAAATAAGAGACACCCTAAAGGGTATGGGGGGCACTGCTAAGATGCCTAACAAGGGGAGGTAAAGAGGAGATTTGATCAAACTGTTTATAAATGGAGAGTATTTACTTAAAGATAGACAAGGCTCTGGTTTGAAAGATTTTAAAAATATCTGCATCTGTCAAAGCGCAACGCATTTTTAAGGTCATATCTACCATATCAACAGATTTCGAAACTACCTTGACCTTTCTAGCCATACTTCCTAAATGGTGGCGAGTATTGCTATTATCCCTCTCTATAGTTACAGTATGTCTTTTGCCTATCATATGAGGTTTGGCGGGCAAAACTTGCTTGAAAGCAATCCAATCATCTGTATAAAAAGTACATGATTTTAGATGCTTTACTTTATCATACAACCTTCGGTAGGTTTTAACATTACGATAACCCATCCAATAGTTCTCCTTCTATCACGATCCAGTGCTTTGATGATTCATTTTTTATTTTTTTTGACTGAATAAAGTGCCACATTTCATCTTGTAAAAACTCTCGTTAGTATTCCAGCTGTAGAATCAAAAGTTATTTCTAGTGTTTATAAGATTGAAACCTCAACCTAAATTCCAAAAGAGACAGAAGATGAAAGCGCAAAGATTGCCCGAGCCTTAGATCAGTACTATAAAAAACTTAAAAAAAACACAAACGGCCTTAAAAGAAGAACAGGTATTTGGGATTAAACAAATACATAATTGGGGAAGTACTCACAGCAACTCAGATAAAGTAATTCAAGTAGTTAAAGATTCTGTGTATGTCCAAATAAAAGAAAAATGTTTTAAAAAACGTCCTGCCCTTTTAGGTAAAGTAGAGTATGTATTAAAAGAAAAAGGTATTGCCAAAGACTCAAAGTCAGAAGGTCTAATATGGCTGAGTGACAAATATTGTAAAGTTTGGATCTCTCAAGAAGATTATAGACCTTTAGGTAAAAAGGAGGGGGCAAAGGATAGTTTCGCTATATTAGTCACTTTATTTAAAGTATGGAGACATAGTAAAATGGATAAATTTATTAATGAAGGATGCAAATTACTCAAAGATGACTCGCAAGACTCAATGAGTGATAGTGAGGGATATAGCAGTGATGATAGTGCAGAAGATGCTTTTGAAGTAACTAGTTGGCCCAGTGAATTAGGCAAGATTTTAGAGACTCATGACTAAGTTTAGACTAAATTTACTTATAAGTGATAAGAACGTACTTTATTTGCAAAGTTAAGCAAATATTTAAGGTAGTTGGAATCAAGGAAAGTAATAGCCAAAACAAAACTCCCCCCTATCACTCCAAATTCACCTCAAAAAAATACAAATAAGGGGCGCTTTTAATTGGTAATTGCGCCCCACCACTTAAGTATAAATTTAAGTAGATAATTTAGGTTTTTACCTTTTGCAGCAATAATACTGGCGTGATTACCCTGGATTTTTAAACATGCAGCTGCAATCAACTTTGCACCTTCATATAGGACAAAATGCTTGCACGAAGCATCATCGGGAAATATATGAGTCATGTTATAGTAATACTCCTGCTCACAACTTACAAATCTTACACACAAACCTCTAAATTCAGCTTTATTGAGGACATCTGCTATAAATTGATGCTTACCTAAATTATATTTAGTTATTCCAGTAGGAGCCTTTTGGGCATTTGCTCTATCTTTTGCAAGCTCAATTTTTAAAGCTGCGTATTCATCTCTAGCGCCCTTATTTTGCCTTAAATAATCCCTAAAAACTAAATTTGATTCTATTTCAGGGCTTCCTGTCTTATGTACATGTAGATAAATTTTTCCACTTTTATCATAAAGCCTCCGAAGTGGGAGGTTATATTCCCCCTTATACCTATAACCTATTTGAGTCAAAAGTACATCGGCTAATGTAATATCATTTACTTCTGCTATAATATCTATTATGGGCTTTGATGCTAAATTAGGTACTGATGTAGATCCAATATGATACAGCTTACATTTTCTTAAAGCTTGCTTAATTTTTGATGCTTCTTGCTCAAAAATGTTAGGCCATAATGGGTTATAATCAGAAATTTTTATGTCCATAGTTGTACTTAAAAAAGCTTACGGTTTTAAATCCCTGAAGATCCTCAAAAAGTTAGGAGGCTTTTCATCTGAAAATTATTTTGCTTTGGCAAATGATAAACCTGTTATCATTAAATATTGTAGCGATGAAACAAAAATTCAAAAATCTATAAATATCTCTAACTTACTTTTAAACAAGGATTTTTACGTACCAAATTTTATCAAATGCATTCAGGGTAACCAGTATCTCAAAATAAAAGATAAAGTTGTTTGCCTGTACCCTAAAATAGAAGGGGATTATGTAAAACAACATCTCTTTAGCGCCAAATCATTTGAGTCTATTGCCAAGTCTCTAGCCCAAATACATAGTACTCAGCTCAAATTACTAGACAAACCTAAAATAGACGAAGATATAAATGCATTAATATATTTAGTAAAGTCTAACAGTAAAGGTACAGATATAGATAAAGTCGTTTTAGATTTAATCCAAATCAAACGACATATGGCCGATGCTTTGCCTAAAAAACATCTTCAGGACTATCCCAAATGTTTGATACATGGGGACTTTCATAGTCAAAATATGATATTTAATGCAAAAGATAATTTGGTAGGTATTTTAGATTTTGAAGAGGCTCATATGGGATACAGAGGAGAGGATGTAATGCACTTTATATTGCTGAGCTTATGTTATAATGGCTTTTTAAAGTCAAATATGAGAAAAATAGAGATGTTTATTACTCAGTGTCTTAATTTCATCTCTATGGATGAGCTTGAGGTCGGAATTTATGCCTACCTCAAGAAATTAGCAGGCAATTTTTATCTCGAAAAAAGACTTTACACTAAAAATGACCTTGGTGTATTGCCTTTCCTCAAAAGAGATGCTAAAAATTTACGTTATTTATCTGATGCGATTCTGGGATTATAGTAGATTCAAGCTATAAATACGCTGTAACATCTGATTTTCCTGTTGAATCTGATCCTATAAAGTAATCTTTAGAAGATCCTAACTCTGCCAAATCTGCTCCAATAACCCATTCTTCAGAATATTCTGATTCTGCAAGGCCTACCTTAACATCAGACTCGTCAGAAGATTTCAACTCTGCTAGATCTACTCCAACAAACCATTCTTCAGAATGTTCCGATTCTGCAAAATTTACCTTAACAATCGAGTTGTCAGAAGATTTCAACTCTGCCAAATCTGCCCCAATAAACCACTCTTCAGAAGATACGGACTTTGCTGGCACCTCTACAACACCCCCATCTGCATTATTTTGTTTTGGAAAATCTACTTCCAAAAACCAATTTATAGGAGATCCTGTACAACCTGAAGTCGATGATTCTGTATCATCGTCCATTGTAAATAGCATCATGAGGTAAGCCTTTGAGCCAAAAGAATCCTTATTGTTTAACTCTTGCTCATGACCAGTATCACGCTTTTGGTCATTGAGGTTATCATTCTGACGTTTATCAAAGGTCTCATACTTTCTAGTTTCAAAACTTCTTGCATCACTATGATTTTTAATATCAAGTGCGGAGTATGTTTTCTTCGCTTCACGCTTAAAGCAAGAAAGGAATAAGTATTTAACTTTATTCCAACATGATTTTTTTGAATCTAGGTTTTCGACAAGAATATCTTGCTCACGAGTAACTATGCTACCGTAATTGCTGAGCATTTTATTATTTTTATTTATTATATTGTAATGTCACATTCACCCATCCATCCACTCCTCTCCCATAAGCTCAATACTTTGCTTATTAGGGCAAAAGATAGAGTTCATATTGCTGGGGTTTGATGAATTTGCGCTCGAATTTATATTAAAAGAATTAAAACTATCTGTAATATAATCGGCCGAACCTTCCATAATATAATATTTTATTTGAGAATTGTCAACAGATCTTTTATCTTTAAGAAAATTTTGTAACTCTTGTACAACTTTTTCTTGCTTCTGCACTTCTCTTAATGCAGCTGCTAATCTTGTGTCAAGAATTTTTGCGTGAAGATCTGCAGAATCTTCCATTGATGCATGTTGCCAATTTGAAAAACCTCGACCATTTTGCACCAGGAATAAGTTTTTACCACCATTTCCATAAAGTATGTTGGTCACTCCTATCGAATCATCAAATTGTCTACTTTTTTCAGTAAATCCCTTTAATGATTCTAGTTGGTCCTTAAGAACATTCACTCGGTCATTTAAGGAGTCTAGTTTTCTCTTAACAGTATCTATAAACTCCTCAGCGCTGTTAGTGTTGCTGTTGATATTCCAATAATCTAGCTCTGGGGGAAACATCTGTTCTAATGAGTTTAACTTGAAAGTTGAGACATGATTTTGAACCTTAGATTCCTTGTGATTATTAAAGATGATATTCATACTTTGTCATAAAAATTTAATTCTTGCACATTCTACATGAATTAACTTTGTAAACAAGTAATTTTTAATTAGAAATGACTAACTGACTTATTTGCTTTGCCGTAAAAGGCTTGGATAAAATAGCATCTATGCCATAAAGGGCGTAATAATCTAAACCATGCTTTACATCTCCGGTAACAGCTATGATTTTTGTCTCTTTGAGGTGATTTTTATCTCTTAATTTTTGAGCCAACTCTAGACCTTGGATATCTGGCAAATTTAAATCTAGTAAAATCATACAATAATCTTCTTGGGCAGCTTTCAAACCATCGTATCCATTGTAAGCGGTTTTGACATTCCATCCCATGTTTTCCAAGAGACGAGCAGCTACCTTACATCCTAAAGGATGATCATCTATGATTAATATTTTATTATTTTCGCAATTTGTCATCATTTGATTTAATGTAAAGAATAATAGTAGTGCCTTGAGGGGTTTTAGCTGCCTTAATATCTATACTTAAAGTTTTGGCTGTAGATTTAACCATGCCCAAACCAAACCCCTTACCTTTTTCAAGCTCTTCGTATTTAATACTTGTTAAACCGTTTTGTTGATTAAGTATGTCTAAATTCTCTTGAGACATCCCACATCCTGTGTCGATAAACTTTATCTCTACTCCATGATCATGTGTATTATTCATGATCCTTTTTGCAATAATCTTTATGCCCCCAGATTCTGTATATTTAATTGCATTTGAAATTAGTTCCATAACCAACCTAAATAACTTATGTTCATTAGAAAACACTAATATTCCATCTTCTAAATCAGTTTGGATTGTTAGGCTTTTCAAAATTGCAGCAGGTCTTCCAAGATTTATAGCATTTAAAATTAAAGCATTTAAGTCAACTAAAGCGTGACTTTCAGGATCAAAAAAACTCCTTTCACAAACAGAAGATAGAGAATCTAAAAATTTACTTAAAGAACTACTAGCTTCCCCCAAATGACCTATCAGATCTTTTAATCCCTCTTCATCTTTAAGATTACCCAAAGTAATAAATTCACCTAAAGCGATTATTCCCGTCAAAGGAGATTTGATATCATGTTTAATTTGTTGCAAGGCTAGAGATCTACTATTTTGCACCATTTGATTTATTAGAGTCATGTTGAAATTTGTAAAATTATTGTTTTCTAAATCCAACATAGTTCCTATTACTCCAATTAATTTGCCCTCCGAATCTTCTAAGGGAGCTTTAGTAGTGAGTAATAAAGTCATTTTATTATCTTTGACTACGACTTGCTCTTGAGTCGTATGAGTTTTTTTATTGGCAATAACATAGTTATCGCCCAATTCGAGCTGGTGGGAATATTGCGACCAAATTAAATCTTGATCTTTTTTACCAATAATATCTTTGGGAGATCCATAACCTAACAATTGAGCCATATTCATATTGCATTCTAGGTATCTACCTAACAAATCTTTCCAAAATATAGCTACAGGTAAGGAATCTACGATATTGATATCTAATCTCATCTACTATTCATGACTTAAATTAATAATTTGCAGCACCCTAATTACTTTAGAACGGGCGAAAGTAAATACAACATATTAGTTCATTATATAATATATTTATCAAATATGAAACATTTTCATATTAGAAATTTATATAAGATGACTAAACTACGTTTAAAGTTTTAATTTTTGTAATATTAAATTATAATATTTGTTATAACTCAGCATTAACACCTAGGTATAGATGCTTTCTAAGGCACTATTATCTATAAAACTAAAACTTTGTTTATTTCTCAATACTTTTTAGATTTAATTGAATGAAAAGTAGAATATTTTTGAATGTGTAAAATACCACACAAACACTCAAACTATCAACGATTTTGTTGACAAAAACTTTCGCAATTAACACAAGATCAGACTTTGATGTAAATCAATTAAATCTCAATGATATTTGCAAAGGTTTTAAATATTACTTAACAAAGCTTTCGATCTGAATCAAGTAAAAAATCAAAGAAATCTAAAGCAAAACAAAATAATATATAACAACCTAAGATATTTTATCCAACCGTGTACATTCTATAATCCTAAATCTAAATTTTCTATAGTAAAAATCATGTTTTGATATAAAAAATACTTTAAATGTATCTATTATTCATCAACCAAAGAACCATAGCTATTTAATCTACAATAATTAGAACGCTATTGTAGACTAAATGAGCCCCACAAAAACTTCCCCTCTTTGAGCTAAGTAGGCACTGCTAACAAACCGGTTCTTTTTGGTATTTTTAACGTCACAGTCGTGCGATATCCTACTCAAATACGTTTAGTATTATCCAGTTCTCTGCGCGCTTGCTCCTAAAAAATCCTCAAAAATAACTAGTTTGTTAACAGTGCCTAGTATAAGCAAAATCGTTTTTTATTATCTTGATAACTTGCAAAAATATTAGCATTAACTTGAGAGAGAGATTTGTATAAAAATTTTTTAATTATTAGTACTTTAAGAACATATTCTAATCCTCTATATCACCAGAAAGTCTAACCATTGCATCGTAACTTAGAAAATCTTTTGCGATATGTCTATTGTCATCAACATCAGAGACATTATCTAAATCTTTAGTAAAAGCACAAGCATCATCTAAATGTTTACTTGGAAAATTTACATGTTTGGCTTGATTAGTCACTCCCTTTTTATCTTTTTTCTCTTCATCACAATCAGTTAGTTGGGCTAAAGTTTGTGATTGACGATATGTTTCGTATAAGTCTACTATACTTAAATCATTTTCATCCCCCTCTTCTATATCATGCATTTTTTTCATACTTATGCCGCCCCTTCTATAAAAAGAACCTGGGTTGTTTTCCTTTGATTTTTGCTGCGTAACATCATCATTAGCAGCAACCTTAAAGCTACGACTAAAAAACTTTTGCATCAGCCCTGGCTTTTTAGGGGCCTCAAGATGCTTCATATGGTCATGTCCAGAAGATTCGTGAGTATCATGCTCATCATTTTTAAAAACAAGCGTTTTGTTTAATTTATTTACTCTTGAAGCGTCATAAGCACCAATATCTACAGTATCATATAGACCTGATGAATTGGTTGAGCCTTCAGCAAATTTGGTATGTAATTTACTCAAATTATCATCCCTATTAGATTCGTCCATTTCCATTAGATCTAACTTTGATATTTTATAACTATTAGCAGAATGAAGATTTGGAATATTTACATCTGGTGATTCTACAAAATTTTTCACTGAACCAAAAAAAAAGTTTTTTAAACTACGACCGAAAAATGATCCTTTCATACTTGGAGATTTTTCATCTAGTTTCGGAGGTGCATCATTAGTTTTGTGGATATTCTTGGCACTATCATACATGTATACTTTTTTGTTTATCATGGGTGGTACCCTTGAATCTTTATCGTAGTCATCTGGAGCTAGATCGATATTTTGCTCCTCTAATTCGGCAAATGAATCCTCTGCCAAACCAAGGGTTAGCGCAATATTAATCCCTCCATCCTTGCTCTTAATAATGTCATATGGGAAACGAGCGCATAAAATTTCTTCTTCTAGTTTTTCATTTTCTACTACTTCATGCAGTAAGTTTGAATGATGATTGGATATGATTTTTCTAAAATGCGGCAAAGACTCAAGTATATTTTCTTTCGTATTTAACTCTTGTTCCAAAATAAAATCTAAAGTTTGCCATATTGAAACAATATTGTCTATGTCATCCAAATTAGATTTCTCTAACCAATGATAAAAAGTAAAGTCTTTGATATCTTTTGATGAGCATCCATGCTTTCTTAGATCCTGTATATTCTTGATGAAAGTTATAATACCAAGGGAACGTTTTATTTCTTCTATTTGCTCTAATGCCTGATAATTACCTTGCGCCGTATCGGTCAATTCATTTAGCAACTCCCCAGCTCTATTATGCACCTCATTATTTTCGGCATGAAGATACAATTTTATAGCTAAAGTTAAATTACCTTTTTCTAAACATTTAATTACTTCCCTAATAGGTACATAATAAGTAGGCACAGTTGGATCATTTAAAAGCTCAGAAGCGACATTAATCCAATAGTTTTTATTTAACAAAAGGACTTTATCCTTGTTTGCTTTCTTAATAGCATTTGCCAAAAAGCGCCCCTTGTGGTCTAAATCATATTGTTTATATGTTTCTTGTAAGTAAGAATAGAGGGTCATAAAAAAACAACTTATTATTCCCCACCATAAACCAGCAGAAGCATTTATAATAATAAAAACACTGTAAAAATTATTATTTAATTTTTTATTTGTTTAAAAATCTCAAATGCTTATTTTTTAACAACCCACGAATCTTGTTGAAAGTTTTTTAACTTAGAATTCCACACAAGTCCTAATATTAATCTTAATTTTTTATTTATATTTAATATTTTCTTAGAACTTTTGAGAAAACTTTGGTATATTATATAAATATAAACTTGATTTTAAGGGTATCAGAATGAATGAATCATTAAATAATGACTTTTTAGATGCAGTAAATAGGGGCGATATATTATCGATCAGGGATCTTATATCTCGGGGAGCAAACATAGAAATAAAGGATGCCCAAGGTCAAACTCCTCTGCTTATACTCTCTAAAAAAGGTTATTTATCAGCTGTGCGAGTTTTAATAGAAGCTGGATGTGACCTAAAAGCCAAAGATCATAACAATCAAAATGCTTTGCATAAAGTAGTTTTAGAAGGAGGTTTTTTTCAGAAGGAAAGTATACTAAGCGAGCTGTTAGATACGAAACAAGTGGGATATGATTTAAAAGATGATCAAGGCAAAAGTCCATTGGAATATGCAAAAGAAAAATGTTCTAATTTGAAATATCCAAATGATACATTGGAGAAAATCCTTGATGTTAAATGCAAAGATCTTCTACAAGCAGAAGATTTTGATACCTTACTTTCAGATCAAGATCTGATTATCCATTTAATTAAAGCAGGATCTCCTAGCATCTCTGATTTAATAGATCGTGAGATCGAAATCAATATACACGCTACAGGCGTTTGTTATAAAAAACCTCCCTTATATTATGCATTCAGAAATGGTCATAAAGATTTATTTAAAAAATTAATTGACAAAGGTGCTGATATTGCCTGTTTAGAGTTAGCTGAAAATTTGCCAGTGAACTCTAATTATCCAGCATTAAGAGCAGATTGCGATATGCTAGATATTTTAACAAGACTAGGTTTTGATATTAACGCCCAAGATGAACAGGGTAAGAGTGCTTTACACTTAGCTCTAGAATATAGCCAAAAAGATACTGCTGAGGCTTTAATTAAGCTAGGGTGCGATGTTAATTTATCAGATAATAATGGTAGGTATCCATTGCATAAAGTTATGCATGCAGAATTAGAACCCGCAGATAAAATTCTGCTGATTGATTTACTTTTTGCGCATGATGCTAAGGTAAAGGTCACCGATAAACAAGGTAAAAACCCTTTACATAAAGCTATGGAGATATATTACATGTCACCAGAAGTAAAAGTTAATATCATAAATAGACTCTTAGCAAAAGGTATTGATATTAATGATAGAGATTGTTATGGTCAAACGGCTTTCAGAAAAGCACTAGATGTATATTTAAATGCAGAGGAGCGTTTTCGACATGACAAAGATATGGACGTTTTGGACAGGCTACTAGCAAATGGAGCAGATGTCAATATATCTGATAATAATGAAAATACCTTTGATACAATTATATTTGATGCCCCGCCTTATAGCAGATGGTCTCCAGACTTGCTTCAGCATATACTAAATAAAGCAGAAGTGAATAATCCTAACCATTTAGGGCAAAATCTCCTTCATATAGCAGCAAAGCATCGAAATGTGAACGTAGAAACTTTTGAAAATATTTTACAAAAATACCCTGACGCTTTCTCTTGCGCAGATAAAGAAGGGCGCCTCCCTTTACACCTAGCCGTTAAAACAGGAGGTCTTGAGAGATGCTCCGTGTTTTTAGAAAAATTTCCTGATTCAGTAAACATTTGTGATAACCAAGGGCGCATTCCTTTACATTACATACATTACGGAGTTAAAGATATGGTGAAGTTATTGATTAAATATGGAAGTAAGATTGATACCCCTGATAAATATGGAGAAACTCCTGCAGATAAAGCAGCAATAGGTTCTATGATCGATGGATTAGAAGAGTTATTAGATAAAGGCGCAACTTTTCAAATGAAAGAAGAATTTACGCATCGTCCACGAAATCTACTACACTGTGCCATCGGCTGTGGGGCGACTCTTACAGCTCTTTACCTAATAAAAAATGATTTTGATATTCTTCAAGAAAATAATAAAGGACTTAACTCTCTAAGTATGGCAATAGAGCATAACCAAACACCTATAGCACTGGCCTTAATCGACAAAGATGAAAGCTCATTACCTATTACGATGAACAAGGGAAAAGTTCCTTTAGATTATGCGATAGAAAAGAGGAATTTCAAAGTAATCTCCAAACTGTTAGATTTTGTTCCTATAGATTTTAAGCAGTTTGAGAATCTTATAACGATAATTAATAAAACTGATCAGATAGTATTTATGCGCATAATGGTTAAATTGCTTGATCCTAAAACTTGGGTAGTAGTAAAGGATCATAGAGTTTATCAAGAAGCTTTCAAAAAAGTATCTGAGCAAGTTGATCAGTTTAAAAAAGAAAAAAAGGAATATTCTAAACTAGAAGATTTACGTGATATCATTAAATCATTAAAAAACATTTTAAACGATCCAAACTATTTTGATTTTCTTGATACGAAAAAAGCATTGATGAAATCATGCGAAAATTTATTGTCTTACGTAGAGGATGAGTATTCAGCTTTATCTGAGGATCATTTTAAGTATCTATTATCAAAATCTGGTCTTGATAACTCTGATGCTAACGTAATAAAACATATTATTGGATATTTAAAATATGAAGGTCATAAGCTTCTTGAAGTTTCCAAATCTGGTATTGCTATAGAGGGTCTGACAGGGCAAACTCAGACTATTCAAGATTCAGACGATGCTCCTGAAGTACAACAAGCTGGGACATCTATTGACAATGAGAGTGAAGTTACAACCTAACAAATCAAAGTTGTCATCTAAATTTTTGTCTGCTAAAATTCTAAATTAAAACATGAAAATTAGCATAATTGGTACAGGTTACGTAGGTCTTGTTGCTGGAGCTGTATTTAGCAATAATGGACTTAATACTTGCTGCATTGACATAGATGCAGAAAAAATTAAACTTTTATCCACAGGCAAATCGCCTATCTATGAACCCCTTCTTGAAGAACAAATATCATCTGGTATTAGAAAGAATACCTTAACATTTTCTACTAAATACAATTCTATAGCTGATTCAGAGGCAATATTTTTGGCTGTCGGTACTCCTGATTTACCAAATGGAAGTGCCAACTTATCATATCTTTATGGCGCAATTGATCAAGTTTCTAAATTAATCAAAAAAGATGCCATTTTAGTCATTAAATCAACGGTACCTCCAAATACATGCAAAGATATAAAAAAATATTTGGAAAAATTAGCTCTTGCAAATGAAGTTGTTATGAATCCAGAATTTTTAAGACAAGGAAGTGCGGTAAACGACTTTTTAAATCCTGACAGGATCGTGATAGGTTGCAGTAGCCTTGACGCCAAAGACAAAATGTTGAAGGTATATGAAAATTGGAAAGATATACCAAAGGTCATAACTGATACTACTACTGCGGAGATGATTAAATATGCTGCAAACTCATTCTTAGCCACCAAGGTTGCCTTCATCAATGAAATGGCTGATTTATGCCACCATTTTGATGGAGATATTAATATGCTATCTTATGCTTTGGGTCTTGATAAAAGGATCGGGAAGGGGGCATTAAAAGCGGGACCTGGATACGGGGGATCATGCTTTCCTAAAGATGTAAGTGCTTTAATACATGTATCTAAAAACACTGGCAATCATATTCTTAAAGCCGTACACCAGGCAAATAGTCAGCGTCCAAGATTGATGGTAGAAAAGATAAAAAAAATAGTAGGCAATGTTAAAGGTAAGAAGATTGGGGTATTAGGCTTAAGCTTTAAAGCAAATACTGATGACATTAGATTTAGTCCCGCTATTAAAATTGTCAGTTTATTAAAAGATGCTATTATAACTGCCTTTGACCCAGCTGCGATGGATAATGCAAAAAGAGTTTTACCTGATATTCGTTACGCAACAACACTTTGCGAAGTAGCAGAAAGTGCCGATTGTCTATTAATTTTAACCGAATGGGAAGATTTTAAAGATATAGACTATAACTTGATTTTCTCTAAAATGGCAAAGCCTGTTATAATAGATTTAAGAAATCTTGTAGATAAACACAAGTTACGAAAAATAGGGTTTAGTTACTTTGCATTATAATTCTTGTAAGTTGAATCCTATTGTTATAAAATTATAAAATTTTTACATGTATAGTCACCTACATTTGCGAATTCTATCTTCTGTAGTTATATTTATTATCTTCACCTTTGTCACTGTACTTAGTAGAAAAGGATATGTTGTGTTAATTGGTCTTGTAGGACTATTTATGGGCATAGAGTGGAGGAGAATGACGTATAAAACCAGCTATGCCAAATATGGTTTGATTTTAATAATGCCCATATTATGTTTGCTTTATCTAAGGTTTTTCTATAATTATCATTTTGCTTTGCTGTATTTCTACGGTATCTGGGCTACCGACACATTTGCTATGTTAGGAGGAAAAACATTTGGGGGTCCCAAATTAGTACGTAAGATTAGCCCTCTGAAGACCTGGAGTGGTCTTTTATGTGGTTGTATAGCATCTGCTATGATCTGGGATATGGGTTATTACTTTTTTGAATTGAGAAGTTTATCTGTAAATCCTCTGTTTTATGGATTTATTAACGGTCTTGTAGCTCAGGCTAGCGATATTTTCATTTCTTACTTTAAGAGAAAAAGCGATATTAAGGATTCTGGAAACTTAATACCTGGACATGGAGGTTTTTTGGATAGGTTTGATAGTATAATTTTTTCTGCTCCGCTTTTACTTTGGATGCTAAAATAATGAAAGCTTTTATTACGGGTTGTACTAGTAAGTTAGGCGCGCATATAGTAGAAGCTTTTGAAGCTCGGGGTATTGAAGTTATAGGTCATTACAATAACAATAAGCCCAGTGTTCTCAAGGATGCATTTTGTGCAGATTTTACATCACAGCAATCGTTTGAAGAGCTATTACACAAAATAGAAAGATACTTACCCATAGATATTTTAATCAATAATGCCGCGATCTTTAAGGCAGATGCTATAGGTGACTTTTCTGATGAAAATTTTTTTGAGCATGTCAAAATCAACGCTTTAGCTCCAATCAAACTTACAAGATTTATTGCATCCAATCAAAAAGAAAATCTAAGGGTGGTCAACATCTTGGATGCAATGCTACTAAGAGGCACCACAGCTCATTTTACCTATTATCTGAGTAAAAAAACATTAGAAGCAGCTAGTATCTTGATAAAAAGATCTTTCAAAAATGTCAAAATTAAAAATTTGTATTTACCCAAAATGACAACTAAAATGAAGATAGATCGTTTAAACCAAATCTTATGTCATTTAGTGAAGTTATAGTAGCTTTTATTATTGGAGTTTTAGTCTTAAAACCAGAAGACTTAAAATCTTTGATTAGAAATTTTTATCAACTAAAAAGATATTTAACTGACTTAGGGAATCAAATTTTTATACCTCTACAAGAAGAGCTTGAGGATTTAGAAGAAAAAATGCTCGAAGACAGTGATGAAATCAACTTCTATTTAGAGAAAATTGCTAATTTAAACCAGAAATACGAAGGTGATTATTCATTAGAAAAAATAAAACAGCATTATTATGATATTTTAAAAAATTCTCTTAAATCTTAGGCTTCTTTAAAGCAATTATAAAGCTTTAATATTCCCTGTACATTTATCTTTAGTAGGAGTTCTTGTCTGCTTTGCTAATAATCGCTAGAACGTTTTAATTATTTTAGTATTTCTGGATATTTGCTATAGAATGCAAATATTTATTTCAAAAAACTATTATATAAGCTATGCTTTAATTAAGGATCATTAATGAATTAGTTAAGATTTATATTTTTAACCAATTAATAAGATAAGTTCTATGAAAACAAATAATCTAGCTTTTCTAGCCAAACTACTTTATGTCTTATATAACAGCCTTATGCAAAACTTCCTGGGTCAACAAATCACTAACTCTAAGATTATGTTTGCAGATGCAAAAGCAATAGATCTTAAGCTAAATGATACGAACTCAGTAGAAAAAACTGATCCTTATGAGGATGGATTTTGGGATGCATACTATACTGCTTGGCTCAAGCATTGCCCTAAGGAAAATGGAATTATGAGTCTTCAATGTAAAGCAGATGAAGAAGATATGAAAAGTATGTCGGGGATTTATAAATATAAGGAAACTAGTTCTGTTCAATATGATTTAGGATATAGTGATGGATATGAAGAAGCATGGATGAATCATTGTTTTGGTAGACTCAATAGAATCAATTTCAAAGCTTGCGAAGAAGATACAATTTACTACTTAAAACAGTATATAGAGTCAAGTAAAGAAGGGATTAATACTGCAGGAGTAAAGGCAGCTTATGGTTTAACTATGCTACATATTGCTAGTAAGTTTGGTAGATGTGAATTAATAGATTCCCTTGTAGAAAATGGAGCTGACCTTTACGTAAAAAATAAAGACAGCCAAACGCCTTTGCAATTTGGAATACAAAATCGCCAAACAGAATCAATTAAATGCTTGTTACAATATTATAACAATCCTTTTAATTCAAAATCTTCTGTGAAAAATATAAAAATTAAGGATGTGGAGATAAAAAGCATGGATAAAACAATACCTGTAGCATTTGTTCTGTCTGATGATGGTAATGTAAAAATTATTAGTTCTGAATCTTTAGATTTGGGGAGTTTTAGTGAACTTTTAGAATGGGCAAAAGATAACCATGTGGATTTTGACAATAGTAATTTTGAGTTAAACTCCGAAGGTTACGTTGAAGATAGTGGAATTTACTATAGCAGTATTTTATCTGGTCATGATTTACAAGAAGAGTTGTAAAGAAAGTTAAATTAAGCAATTTATCTATTAACCCAGAATAAAAATTAGCAACTAAATTATTTGATTACTATTTCAATCTGATACAGAATTAAAAGTGAGGTTTATTATTCAAAAATTTATGTATATTATATAATATGATATACAACAATGTATAATATTAATATCTTTGTGTTTTAAATGGCTTTAGTCTGCAAACTGAATCTTTATAACTTTTGGCTTTTTATACCTTACTTATTGGCTAGGTATAAAGTTTTTGTTCGCGAAGATGGCAGACTCTTGTTTACAGAATTTGATCTACAAGACTTCACAAGCTCTCATTATGTACTTTTGCACCAGGGTCATGTTATAGGTACTGCTAGGGTGATATATCAAGCAAACGTAGCTCAGATAGGTAGGATAGCTGTAATAAAAAAATATAGAAACCAAGGATACGGTAAATTGTTAATGCGTCAGCTAATCAGCATGATACAAGAAACACATAAAACTCAAACCGTTAGCTTGTTGGCTCTTGAACCAAATTTAGTAAGTTTTTACATGAAATTAGGTTTTAAAGAAGACGGTATTGTTTATCTGGAACAATTGCCGTTCATTAAAATGTCCAAACTCCTTCATAATTAATAAACAAAATATGATCTCAAACATAGATATAGCGATTTTTATAGGTTTTCTCGTAGTTACCATAATATTTGGATTATCATCAAGTTATGGAATTACGAATATTAAAGAATATGCCATAGGGGATAAAAAGTTCTCAACAGCAGCTATTGCCGCTACTCTTGTGGCCACCTGGGCTAGTGGACAAGCTTTTTTTGCTATACTTTCCGAAAGTTATAAGGATGGTTTATATAAAATCTGGACAGAATTAGGGTACGCTGTCAGTTTACTTCTTACAGGATTAGTTTTTGCCCCTCGTATGGGAGAGTTTATGAACAACTTATCCATAGCAGAAGCTATGGGAGATATATATGGCAAGAGAGTTAGGATAATTACAGCAATAGCAGGATTTATCGCATCTGCCGGCATGATAGCTATGCAGCTTAAGGTTTCTGGTAGTTTACTCAGATACTGCTTTAATTGGCCAGAAATGTATGGCATTTTAATTTCAGGTATAATTATTACCATTTATTCAAGTCTCGGAGGAATCAAATCTGTAACTTTCACTGACGTAATTCAGTTTGCAACTTTCACTATTATGATTCCAACTTTGACTTTTTTTATATTATCTACGATAGAAGATCCAGATGTATTCTTAAAAACAGTCACTACTCACGAATTATTTGACTATAAACAGGTATTTGATTTTACACGATCTAGATCCCTTTATTTTCTTTTCTTCTTTCTATTTTTAGCAATACCAGGATTTGGACCAGCTACTTTTCAGAGAATTAGCATGGCAAAAAATATTAACCAAGTACAAAAATCTTTTTGTATAGCTGCAGTGACATGTTATTTAATTGGTTTAATAATATGCTTCCTCGGGGTACTAATTTTTTCTACCAATTCCAATTTAACTTACGACGAAATTATTCATCACACTTTATTTAAGTATTCCTACCCTGGACTAATAGGTTGTATATTAGCCGGTATTACTGCAATGGTTATGTCTACCGCTGATTCATATGTCAATTCTAGTTCAGTATTATTTGTGCATGACTTTTGTAAGCCGATAGGAATAAGAATTACAAATGAATTATTCGTTACTCGCATTGCTTCATTTTTCTTAGGAATGATTTCAATATTCATAGCATTAGTAATATATGATAGTTTAAGAGGACTAGTACTTTTTGCCAATATGTTTTATATGCCAATAGTAACGGTACCATTTATCTTAGCTGTGTTTGGCTTTCGTAGCACAAGTAAGTCTGTGCTTATTGGTATGGCCGCAGGAGCTATTACGGTAATAATTTGGGAAAAATTTTTAAATTTAAAACATATTCCAGGCTTAGTACCAGGTATGGGAGCAAATCTTATCTTCCTGTTTGCTAGCCATTATATCTTAAGGCAAAAAGGTGGTTGGATTGGCATCAAAGATCCAGCGCCCCTAATTGCTATAAAACGCGAGAGGAGTATGAAGTTTAAACAATTTATTGAATCAATTAAAAACTTCAACTTTTCAAAATTTATAGCAAAGAATAGTCCCAATGATGAATTAATGTACATTTATACAGGGCTATTCTGCTTCTTATCTTTGTATTCCAATATGTCAACCATACCTAAAACTACACGGCTATTATTCCCAGAATTATTTCAGTTTATTACTCCTTCAGTATTGTTTTCGGCAACTGCATTGCTCAGTTATCCACTTTGGCTTGAATCTTGGAAAAAGAAAGAAATAGTAGCTCATTTAATATGGAATGCTGTGGCCTTATATGGATTAATTTTTATAGGCGTTTTATTCCCGATCATTAGTAATTTTGCGACATTTCAAGTAATGATGCTAATAATTAACCTAATAATGATAGGAATATTGGTCAGATGGCAATGGGCTCTTGTGATGTTTTTCTCTGGAACAATCGTGGCTATTACTTTTGTCAATAATTACTTACCAGGAGCGTTAAATTTAGGGATTATGTCTCTTAAATTGAAACTTATGTATACTTTATTGGTTATAGGTAGCTTGCTTATGGTATTCATCAGACCGAAACAAGAACGTCAATCATTGATCGAAGAGAAAGTACTACACCTTAGCTCTAGACTGCTAGCCCAAGAAAAAGAGGTCTTAAATGCCTTGTCCTTAAAATCTGAATTTATCCGTAATATGCAGCATGAGTATCATACCCCCATGACCGGTATTATGGCTATGTCACAGATGCTTCATGATTCTTTTGATAATCTAAGTGATAAGGATAAGAAAGAAGCTGCAGAGGTTATTTATAAAAGCTTCGTACGTTTAGAGAGTTTTGATTCTAACCTTGCAAGTTTGGCAAAATTAACTAATGCAAATTTTGAACTAAAAACTGAAAATGTAGAATTTTCTCATCTTTTACAGGACAGAGTTAAAATTTGTCGTAAACTTTATGAAGAATCGGAATCACAACGAGAATTTATTCTTAATTTACCATCTGAAGAAGTAATAATTCAAGGTGATAAATATTATTTACAACAAATGCTAGATAACCTTATCATTAATGCAATTACTTACTGTGAACATGGTTTAATTGAAATCACATTAGAAAAGCTAGGTCCTAGGTTTTTACGTTTTTATGTCAGAGATAGTGGTATAGGTATACCCCCATCTGAGTTATTGGAAGTATTTGGAGAGTTTATGGTTAGCTCTAAAACCAGAACTCCATCAGGCGGAAGGGGCATGGGACTTGCTTTATGTAAAAAAGTTGTCGCAGCTCACCAGGGAAGTATTTTAGCTGAGAGTGACGGAGAAAGCTGGACGTTATTTACTGTTACTTTGCCGTTGAGATAAAAGTTACTTAATTTTACATTTTCGTCACTATGAAGATAAAATATGGTCTAGAGGGACTGTAGTTGCTCGATAACATACTCAATATATTATGTTATTTAGTCTTCTGGGTGTCTTATTTGCAAAAAGCCTAAAGCCAGTTTGTTAACAGTGTTGTCACTAAGGCTCTGTTAAGAAGGTGGTTGATAATCTTTCATAGAAGCTAAATCTATAAAAGAAAGGAAAGAATTATCAAGTTTCTCGAAGCGTGTGGCAATAGGCCCCTTACACCAAAAACATTCTTTCTCACTACATTTGTGAGCATGTTTCTGCCTTACTGGAGTAAAATTCAAAGCTTGATTAGTGCTTATCTAATACAAAAATTAGGCAATTCGAACAAATTGGTTATATGCTTTCTGACCATCTTTCTTGATATATCAATATCCACAAAATCAGGAATGTTAAAATCTTGAATACACTATGATACAATTTCCTTATATCTTTACAAATATATATGATGATACGCGTAGTTCTAATATTGCTTTTGTTTTTTGAGAGTAATGCTTTGGCAGTAAATAAGGCACAGTTGATAGCAGATATTCAATACTTGCTTTCAGCTGAGACTACGATTGATTATGAGGATCCAAAGCTAAAAAAAATCCTGAGTAAATATAATTATAGGCTGTTTAGGACTTATAAAGCTTTTATTGAATTTGATAAGAGCAACAAGACTAAGGCTGATCTTTTAAAAGCAAAAAAAGCTTTGGGAATATTATCGTATCGTCCTAAAAATAGTTACTGGCAAACTAGTATAAACGAAACAAATATAGTTTTGAGATTTTTTGACTTACTTTCAAGTTTTTATATAGCAAATGATATGCTAAGCGTACTTCCTGAAGAAAAGAAGGGATGGGATGAGAATTATCAATATAAGTACTTTAAAATACCCTTGTGGCTTGCTCTCAAATACCCAGATAATTTACGAATTGCTAATGGCCCTGGTAAATTGATTGTTAATGCTAAAAAATCAGTAAGACATATAGAAGAGTTTAATGAATTTTTCTCTATGGTTGGGGATGTGCATTGTGGATTTTGGACCAACGAGTTTGGTGAACAACGTTTTGATTCCTATCAAATGACTAAACATTTTATTGATATTATAAGCTTTAATCCTGGTATATATTTTAAATATAAATCATCAGAAGATCCTTGTCTCAATCAATCAATTGAGGAGAGATTTTCAGTTTTTGTAAAATGGGCTCATAAAAATGAAAAAAATGTGATCATGTATAATAAAATTCTACTTTACTTTGATAAAGCTTCTGATGCTATTGCAGATTATTATAAAAATAATTATAACTTGGGACAATATGCGCCCCAAGCAAGAGATATCCTTTCTCACTACGTTTGCGATAAAGTCCATTATTTAAAAGATATTGAAGATTGATACCATTATTTTATACAAAAATTAGGTAATTCGAATAAATTGGTTATATGCTTTCTGATCATCTTTTTTGATGTATCAATATCCACAAAATCAGGAATGTTAAAATCTTGAATGCAGCGGCAATTGTAATCATCTCCTGGATGTCCTATATCAGGTGGATTATCTATATCAAATATTTTGCCATCATGAAATTGATGTTTAAGTCTTACTTTATCATCATGCTGACACCGCCAAATGTAATATTTATCATTTGGTTTGCAAATTGTATTTGGTAAGCCTCGAGGAACAACTGTTTTGCTAACTTCTGCTTTCATTGATGTACCTTGGGGAATCGGATCATCATTTGGTTTAGAACGCATAGGACATTGATCTGAATCAAGTGCGTTAGCTTCTCTATTCCTCCTATTCTGAATACCTGGGTTTTTGGTTTTATTTGATTTATATTTTACTTCTTTATAAGCCTCTTTTAAATATTTAGGATCATTAGTATCAACGTACTTTTTCATATTTTTTGAGAAATTAGTATCTTCGCTACGGCCAGATTTTGGGTTATAACGCCTCACCAAAGATGGGTTATTAAAGTAAAGTGACTCTGTGGTCATTTTTTCATTTGGCTTGAAACGGTCCCAATATTTTCCAAAAAATTTTTGTAATTCGCCTCTGCGTTTGATAATTTGATAATCAAGTAGTTGTTTTGCTTGTTCATTCGTTATTTCTTTTCCATTAAGGACTTTCTCAAATGATACTTTATCTCCAAAAACTTTTTTCCATTCTTGCTCTGCCCCAGGAGCATCCATATTAAACCCAAAACCTATGGTTTTATTAGGTGGTGTTGCTGTATCATCATAGACTTCAAGTTTTATTATAGGTTTTTTCGGAAATCCTTTTTCATCGGGTTCCCAATTGACTTCATTAAACATTATGAAGGTTTTTACGTGCTGATTATAAACTTCTTCATGCTCTGGAATGTCTAAGTCTAAATTATGCACTCTATCACGAGCGTCTTCTACCCACTTCTCCTTCCACAGATCCATTGGTCCTTTTCCTTTATGAACAAGCATATCTGCCTCTTCCATTGAAAGATTTATATAAAACATATGCTACCAATAAAGTTTAATTAACTTTTAGGATTATAAACTTTATTTCTCGTGCGCTAAGAGGAGGAAAAATATTACTTTTATATTTTATCATGGTACAATGTCTTTATATCTTTAAAAATGCATATGATTATACGTTTAGCTGTTATGGCGTTTTTGTTTTTTAGTAGTAGTGCTTTTGGCTCGTATAAGTCGCAACTGATAGCAGATGTGCAGTATCTGCTTTCAGGTGAGCCTACAATTGATTATGACGATCCTAAGCTAAAGAAGATACTGAATAGGTATAATTACAGATTGTTTAGGACCTATAAAGCTTTTATTGAATTTGATAAAAGCAAAAAGACCAAGGCTGACCTATTAAAGGCAAAGGCAGCATTGAGGATTTTATCAAAAGATCCTAAATGGCGTTGGAACCAATTCTGGAAAAACAATGAGCTAGATGAAGAAAACATAATATATAGATTTTTTGATTTATTATCAAGTATTGGTATGGCAGATGATATGCTGGGCGTACTTCCAGAAGAGAAAATAATTTGGGATGTCCATCACCCATATAAAGATGAGAATTATCAATATAAGTATTTTAAAATACCTCTATGGCTAGTTCTCAAATACCCAGATAATTTACGAATTAATAATGGACCTGGTAAATTGATTGTCAATGCTAAAAAATCCGTAAGACATCTTGATGAATTTAACAAGTTTTTTTCTTTAATTGGGAAAGTACATTGCGGCGTTTCTTCCCCTCAGCTTGGCCCACTAACTTTCGATTCATATATAATGACTAAAGAATTTATTGACGTTATAAGCTTTAATCCTGATATATATATTAAAATGGATTTATTTGATGGCCCTTGTGCAAATCAGTCTATCCAGGAGAGATTTTCAGTTTTTGCAAAATGGGCTCATAGAAATGAAAAAAATGTGATCATGTATAATAAAATTTTACTTTCTTTCGATAAAGCTTCTAACGCCATCGAAGATTACTATAAAAATAATTATAACTTGGGACAATATGCGCCCCAAGTAAGAGATATCCTTTCTCACTACGTTTGTGATAAAGTCCACTATTTAAAAGATATTGAAGATTGATACCCTTATTTTATACAAAAATTAGGTAATTCAAATAAGTTGGTTATATGCTTTCTGATCATTTTTTTGATATATCAATATCCACGAAATCAGGAATTAAGAAAAAAGGTTTGAAAATTACTTAAATTTTTACTCCAGGCATAGTTGATCGCTTTAAGATGTTGGATCTTATTTTGCTAACTTAATTAAAAGTTTAATTGGATATGTCAATATCATAACCGTAAACAACCCTCCAAACCATAGCGTAATAAACCACATCCATTGTCTTGTTTTTAATGAACAAGACAAAAAGAACTTTTTAATATGTGCGATCATGAGAAGCTTTACCTTTAAATACATAATAACAGTAGCCTATATACACTAGAACTAAAGGCAATGTTATAGCTACTCCAACTAGTACTAGCGATAAACCTGGTTTAGATGCTGCAGCATCCCAAATTGTGTAATGAAAAGGAACAATCCAAGGAAATATACTTAAGATTAAACTTATATATCCGCATGCAAAAATGCCTAAAGATATGAAAAAAGGACGACATTCTCGTTTTGCATCATGCAAATCAAACCATAATTTTATAAAAAGGTTAGAAAGCGTAAAAGGTATGAACAGTAGTATAAAAACATTTGAATGATCAAACCAAAATCTATCTATAAAATCATTAAGTAGGGGAAAACATATAGCTACAAGAGCCATAAAAATAGCAACAAAACCTAATACATAAGATCCAACGCTGCGAGCCCAGTCTTGGGTTATATCTGTTGTTTTCATAACTAGCCAAGTGGCTCCAAGCAGTGCGTATCCGAATACAACCCCCATTCCAGCAAGCATCGAAAATCCAGTAGCCCAGTCAAGTGCTCCTCCAGCAAAGCTTCTGCCCGTAACCTTGATGCCTTGTACAAAAGATCCCAAAACTATTCCTTGACAGAATGCAGCTCCAAGAGATCCAAAATGAAAAACATAATCCCAAAATCTACGATAGCTTAGGTCGGATTTGAATCTAAATTCGAAAGCGACTCCTCTCATAATAAGGCCCAATAACATCATGATAATAGGCATATAAAATGCGGGTAATAAGATAGAATAGGCAAGAGGAAATGCTACAAATAAACCACCACCTCCTAGTACTAGCCAAGTTTCGTTACTATCCCAAAATGGCGCAATAGAATTCATCATGCGGTCACGACACTTTTCAGTAGGGGCAAAAGGAAACAATATTCCTACTCCTAGATCAAAACCATCTAAAATCACGTAAAGTAAAATCGCGGTTGCAATTAATAAGCCCCAAACTACAGGTAAATCAACAAAATTAGATAAATCAAACATATATCATTCTTACTTTTGAGAAATTGCTTCGACAACTGATGCCTCCATACTATGATCTAAGTACTGATCTTTTTCTTCTGCAACAACCATGCCCTTCCTAATTAACTTAAATATGTAGTGAATTCCTGCACCAAAAACAAAAGTGTACATTATAACAAATGCAGCTAATGACCATGCAACCTGTGGACCTAATATCGCCGGCGAAACAGCTTCGGCTGTTCTTACGACGCCATATGCACTCCAAGGTTGCCTTCCAACTTCAGTTACAAACCAACCAGCAAGTAATGCAATAAATCCTGAAGGGCTCATTGCTATCCAAGCTTTATGTAACCAGGAAGATTCGAATAACTTGCCTCTAAAATAATAAATTGTACTAATAATTCCTATTAATATCATTAATACGCCTAGCCCTACCATTACTCTAAAAGAAAAGAATACAACTGCAACCGGTGGGTTGTGATCCGGGAAGTCGTTTAAACCTTTTAGCTCAGCATTTGGATCGTCTTTTAAAATATAGCTTGCACCACCGGGAATACCAATTTCAAAATAATTCTTGCGTTCTTTTTGATCAGGCCAAGCAAAAAGCAACATTGGTGCTCCTTTAGTTGTTTCCCAAATACCTTCTATTGCTGCGATTTTTGCTGGCTGGTGTTCTAATGTATTACCCCCATGCCAGTCACCAATGGCAGATTGCAATGGTCCAACAAGCGTTGCCATAATTGTTGCCATACCTAACATAATACGCGCATGAGGCAAATATTTTTTCTTAAGCAAATAAAAAGCACCCACTCCGCCCACAACGAAAGAAGTTGTAAGATACGCTGCCGCAATCATATGCAAGTAACGAGGCGGAAAGGATGGATTAAATATAATTTCCAGCCAGTCTGTAGGCATTAGACGTCCATCTTCACCTACAGTAAAACCTTGTGGGGTTTGCATCCAGCTGTTAGCGGATAGAATCCAAAATGCTGAAACCAAAGTTCCGATTGCAACAATCCAAGTAGATACAAGATGCATTGTTTGACTTACTCTTCCCCAACCAAATAACATTATGCCAAGGAAAGATGCTTCTAAAAAGAATGCCGTCATTACTTCAAAGCCAAGCAAAGGTCCTAGAACGTTAGCTACACGGTCAGAAAATACTGACCAATTAGTTCCAAACTGATACGACATAACAACTCCAGATACAACGCCCATTCCAAAGGCTACGGCAAAAATCTTGATCCAAAATTTATACAGATCACGATAATGAACATTTTTGGTTATGACCCATAAAGTCTCTAGCACAGCCAAGAAACTTCCAAGTCCTATAGTGAAAGCAGGAAATATGATATGAAAGCTAATAGTAAACGCAAACTGCACTCTAGCTAAAAAAATAGGATCAAACATTATTTTTTATCTTGATTAATATCTTAACTATTTTGTAAATAATAAAGCATGAATAAAACAGTTGTCAATATTTTGAAATAGTTTAGAGTAAAAAGTTAGAAAATTTGTATTTTATTTCTTATAATTGGGAGAAACTAGCAAAAGATAGATACAATATGCAAACAATTATAGCAACTGAGCTTAAAAATTTATTAGAAAAGGGAGAAGCTTTACTGATTGACGTACGAAAAGCTGAGGAGTATGAAGCTGAGCATATAGCAGGATCAACTCTGATACCTTTGGGCGAAATATCCGTAGATAAATTATCAAATAAATCTAAGGCGATAGTGTTATACTGTAGATCGGGCAAACGTAGTATGGCTGCAGGAGAAAAATTGTTAGCACAAGATCCAAACTTAGAAGTTTTTTCTTTAATGGGAGGTATTATTGGCTGGAGAACTGAAGAGTTACCTACGGTCACTTTAGATAAACCATCCACAGAATCTCAAAGCTACTTATTGATAAGCACCTTATTGTTGGTAGTAGGTGTTAGTCTCGTATCTTACTTGTTATATAGTATATTTAAAGGTTAGTAATAGGACTTGTAGATAATATATTAATTTGACATTACGACTGATGGTACCGGTAGTCATATATTAACCATACCTATGCTTACTCAATTTTTTCAAATTTCTATAAATAAACTTTAAAAGCCTAAATTATATATCGTCAAAAATTTTTGAATCACTAGATGCCTCTCCTAATTCTTTAGTTGATGTAATTGGATACATATACGTATTGGAGTTAATCTCAATAAAATCATCTGAGTTAACTTGCTTAGTATCCAGCTCAACGCATCCCTTCTTGATCAAAAATTCTAATATCTCCTTATCTTGAAGTTCAGATCTAGAAATTGATGATTTAACCATATCATTATGCTTTTTCACAATGAATTTTATGAGATTCTTATACTTTTTGCCTTCCGTGTGTATGCTATGTTCTACATATTGTTTTAAATCAGTTTCTGAAAAATTGAGGCGAATTTTTTTCAAATCTTCACATTTCGGATTACATGCATCATGCAAATTAGAATTATATATTATCTTAATAACACCATTTTTGATCCAAGATTCTAGCATATTTATGTCATCAGGAATCATTGATGATTTTGGATTTAGTTTACCTGAAACTATAAGATTATGCTTTATCATGAAAAATTTGATACTATCTAAGTATCGTTTATACATTACTTCAACTTCGGCTTTAGATCTTTCTTGTAAGTGTTTATCAAGAACTTCTTCGTTGAGGATTAGAGAAAAATCCTTTAAATCTGCATATTTCATAAAATGTCTTTTATTAAATTATTTAAGATGCAAACATTATACAAAATTTTATTATTATAGGCACTACTTTAGCTCCTTAAATTTAAGTTATGAAATAAAAGATCAACTCATGAATAATTTGATAAAGTAGTATCAAAATTTTGCAAAAAATAATATAATATTAGGGACAAATAATTCTTATGATATGACTAAATTTATTTTTTTTACAGGTGGAGTAGTTTCTTCATTAGGTAAAGGCATAGCAGCCTCATCCTTAGCTGCATGCTTGCAAGCAAGAGGCTTCAAAGTGAAACTAAAAAAAATTGATCCTTACTTAAATATCAATCCTGGTTCTATGAGTCCTTATGAGCATGGAGAGGTGTTTGTAACTCATGATGGCACTGAGGCTGATTTGGACCTTGGACATTATGAGCGTTTTACTGGCATCCAAACAGATAAATCAGATAGTATCTCAGCGGGGCAGATTTATTCTTCTGTTCTGAAAAATGAGCGTGAAGGGGCCTATTTAGGTGAAACTGTACAGGTTATACCTCATATTACTGATGAGATTAAAAACTTTATTACCAAGGATAGCGGAAGCGTAGATTTTGTGATTTGTGAAATTGGTGGTACCGTTGGAGATATAGAAGGTTTGCCCTTTTTAGAGGCGATAAGGCAGATAAGCACTAAGGTAGAAAAAAGGAACGTACTATATGTACATGTTACTCTCTTACCTTTTATAGCTGCTGCTAAAGAGCTTAAAACAAAGCCTACTCAGCACTCTGTTAAAGAATTACTGAGAATAGGTATACAGCCTGATATCATCTTGTGCCGCTCTAGCATGCCAGTAAGTAAAGAAATACGTAATAAAATCTCGATGTTTTGTAATGTGATGCCAGATAGAGTCATAGAAGCGCCTGATCTTGCATCTATATATCAAGCTCCTTTAGTTTATCATAACAATGGTCTTGATGAGGAAGTGTGCAAATATTTTGGCCTTAATGCTCCTGAACCTGAATTAGATCCATGGAAGAAAATTAACGAGAGTATGCAAAATCTCGACAAATCCTTAACAATCGGTATTGTGGGTAAATATGTGAATTTGAGCGATGCATATAAATCATTGATAGAAGCTTTGGTACACGCTGGTCTTGAAAATAAAACGCACATAAATATAAAATGGATCGATTCTGAAGCAAAGGATATAAATAATCAGTTAGAAGAGGTTCAAGGTATAATAGTTCCGGGAGGTTTTGGTGTACGAGGGGTAGATGGTAAGTTAAAAGCTATTAAATATGCCCGTGAAAATTTAGTGCCTTTCTTAGGTATATGTTTCGGTATGCAACTTGCTGTAGTAGAAGCTTTCAAAAATGTTTTAGGCCTTAAGTCAGCAAATTCAGCAGAGATCGATCCGCAAACTTCTGATCCAGTGATTTGTGTGATTGATGAATTACAAAATCCAAAACATAATGTATCGCAAATAGGCACTGCAGGAGTGATGCGTTCAGGAGAGTACGATTGCATTTTGGAAGAAAATTCAAAATTATCAAAGGTATACAATTCGATTATGATTTCTGAAAGGTATCGTTATAGATATACAATAAATAAGGCGTACCTTAATAAAAAATCAGGATTAAGATTTATAGGTAGTGCTAATAATGAGGGTTTTGTTGATGCAATTGAGCATGAAAGTCACCCTTGGTTTATAGGTGTGCAGTTTCATCCAGAATTTAAATCTAGCCCTTTTAAAGCTCACCCACTGTTTATAGATTTTGTAAGAAATGCTTTGAGTATTAACTAATCGAAATGAGTCTGGTATTTTTATCTTTGTAACTAACTGTTACTCGAGTGACGTTGCAGGTTTGAAAGTATATTTCAAGTAATCCTGGCCATTCTATTAAACAAAGCTGATTGCGATTAAGAGCATCTAATAGACCTATTTCATAGAATTCAATTGGGCTTTTTGCTCGATATAAATCATAATGATGTATATGACCAAAAGGAGTCGGATAACTGTTGACAAAACTAAATGTAGGACTTGCGACTATCATCTCAGGATCGTTGCAAGCAGCTTGGATTATGTAGCGACAAAGTGTTGTTTTACCGCTACCTAAATCTCCATAAAAAGCTACTCTCCTTTTTATCAACAACTCTTCAAATATATGTTTGGCAATCTTTTTTGTTTCTTGTAGAGATGTCGATAAATATTCCATGATACTTAAGATAATTTATTACACGATGTAACGATTCGATTACAACCTTCGCGTAACTCTTCCATAGAGGTTGCAAATGATAATCTAAAAAATCCTTCATATCCGAAAGCAGAGCCTGGAACTACTGCGACATTAGCCTCCTCAATAAGAAATAAGCTAAAATCATCAGAATTCTTAATTTCTTTTCCTGATGGAGTTTTTTTACCAATAGCTTTTTGCATATCTACGAATAAATAAAAGCTGCCTTGAGCTTTTGTAACTTCTAATAAGGGTGATGCGTTCAGTAACCTCATTGCCTCATCTCTTCTTGCTTGAAAAACTGCGGCATTCTTCTTTAATACATCTTGAGGTCCTTCCAGGGCTTCAATAGATGCTGCTTGAGATATAGAGCAGGGACTGGAAGTGCTTTGAGATTGAATCATTACCATCGCTTTTATTATCTTTTCGTCTCCTGCGCCGTATCCTATACGCCATCCAGTCATAGCATAGCTTTTAGATACACCATTTACAATGAAAATCCTTTGTTTTAATTCGGGAGCAACTTGAGCTATAGATTTAACTTTTAAACCATCAAAGACTATATGTTCATAGATCTCATCAGACATGACATGTATGTGAGGATATTTAGCTACAACATCCGCTAAAGCTCGCAGTTCTTGGTCACTGTAGCACACACCAGAAGGATTGCCTGGTGAATTAAGAATTACCCACTTTGTTTTTGAGGTGATTTTGTCCTCTAAAAGCTGTGGTGTAAGTTTTAGATTTTTATCGCAATTTACAAATACAGGCTCTCCTCCACCTAGAAGTACCATATCAGGATAAGATACCCAGTAAGGTGCCGGTACAATTACTTCATCTCCTGCATCTAAAGTGGCAACAAAAAGATTATAAATGACTTGCTTTGCACCTGTAGAAACAATAATTTCATTTAAATTATAATCCAAATTATTTTCTCTCTTAAATTTTAGCTGTATGGCTTTTTTCATCTCGATTGAGCCATCAGCATTTGTATATTTGGTTTGTCCATCAACAATAGCTCCAATGCCAGCGATTTTCACATTATCTGGTGTGTCAAAGTCTGGCTCACCTACACCAAAGGGTATGATATCTATACCTTCTTTAATTAAGGATTTGGCTTTTTGGTTGAGTAAAAGAGTAACTGATGGTTTCAATCGTGATAATTTTGTTGACAATATTGACATGTAATAAAATAAAATTCTGTAAATAATACAAATACTTTGGCTACTGCAAATTTTTTTATGCAAACTAAAGATCAAACTTATATATTTTTTTATTATGCTTGATTTATTAGTTAATATCAAAAATTTTGTTTTAAGTATTTTTCAAGGGATTAATAAGGGACTTAATCGCTTAGTAGACTTAGTTCCTGAAACGTTCACAGAATTTAAAAACCTTAAAACCAGATTCTTAAACCTTGAAAGCACTAATTTCGAAAATGCAGAAGAGCACTTACGCAAAGGTAATATCAATGATGCTATATTAAGGTTAAACATTATTAAAAAGTTGATTGCGCCCCAAAAAAGCATGCAAGCAAATTATTACCTTGCCTGGTGCTATTTCTTAAAGGGTAACATCGAAAAAAGCCTATCATATTTGCGTATTTCTAGCGATCTTGATGAATATGACCTAGCATCTTACCTTTTAGAGCCTAATCCTCAAAGTATACCAGAGGATATCATAGGTCATTATAAGCATTTAAGTCCGGCTATTTATCAAGATAAATTCGAAAACTCGCAAACAAGCTTGCATATAATTGCAGCAGAAATGCTCTTATCCAGCCTAAGAGAATTGCCTGCTAATGCTGAGCTTCTGGATCTAGGAGCCGGAGTTGGGATGAACGGAGAGGCGTTAAGACTTGTTTTGCCGCATAAAGATTACGATTTAACCGCCGTAGAGAATGCAACCAATATGTGCTATGCGATAAACCATACAAGGTGTTACAATAGCATAGTGCATAAATCAATAGAGAATTTTTTATGCAGTAATAAATCTAAATATCATGGAATAATAGCTCTAGGTTCTTTATCTTTTACACAAGATCTGTATTGGTATCTAAAGAAAATACATAATGCGTTAGAGAATAGAGGTGCTTGTATCCTAGTTTTTAAGATAGGCGATGAAACAAAACTAGATGTAAGTAGAATAAACTTTGTATACTTACAAAAAGATCTTGAAGAAGTTATGCTTAAGGCTAAGTTAAAAATAAAAGAAACTAAATTGAAAAGTTTGAAAGCTGATGAAACTTATTTCCTTATTTCGTGCACTGCTGGTTAGTTTAGTGCTTATAAGCGCCAATTGTTACGCTGATGACTATTATAATAGAGATTGCGATGATCTATATGATCCATTTGAAAAAGTTAACCGCAAAGTTTTTCGTTTTAATTATGGGTTAGATAAAAAAATATTGAAGCCTGTAGCTAAGGGTTATGATAAGGCTGTTCCTAAGGGAGCTAAAAAGAGGATTCGCAATTTTTTTGCCAATCTTTATTCCCCAGTAACCTTTATTAATTATTTATTACAGCTTAAGGTAGTTGAAGCTACGAAAACTTTTTGGAGATTTGCCTTAAACTCTACTATTGGATTAGGAGGATTGCATGATGTGGCAACTAATTTGGATATTACTACCCAAAAACAAACCTTTGGTAATACGTTAGCCTATTATGGAGTTCGTCCTGGCGCATATGTCATGCTTCCCTTGCTCGGACCTACAAATATGCGCGATATGTTTGATGTTATAATTTTAGATAGGTTTTTAAACCCTATTACTTACAATATGAAAGATAAGGTTTACTATCCTATGTATGCCTTTTCATTTATTCCAATCAGAGCAAGCTTACTTTCTACCTCAAATTACGTGGAAATGACTTCTTCTGATTTGTATGTATCAGTAAGAAGTATGTATCATCAAAAACGTGAAAATCAATTAGACTATCCATTGAGAAGAAAATGCGTTAGAATCGATGAGTAATTTTTAGGTAAATTTTATGAAGAAAATATTTTGCTTTTTTTTAAGTCTTATTTTTAGTAGCGCTTATTGTGATGACTCAAAAGTCAGATCTTATGTACAAGAATTGCTAGATCGTGCGTTTACTATTTTAAAAGGTAGTGAAGCGCATGATACAAAAAAAGCACAAATTCAAGAGATATTAAGAGCCAATATGAATCTGGATATCATGGCAGCAAATGTTCTAAGTAGAAGCGGGGTTGATGATGCATCTAAAAAAAGGTTTGCGCCTGTTTATAGTCAATATGTACTTACTACTTATGGTAATGCTTTAGCTGGATATAACGGTCAAACCGTAAAAATTAAGGCTATACAAAACCTTGATCCAAAAACTTATTTAGTGCGGACTCAAGTTATTACTCAAGGCGAAGGTGATCCTTTTAATGTCGATTGCTTAGTTAAAGATGAGAGTGGCAATTATAAGGTTATAGACATAATCACGGAAGGTGTTAGCTTAGTCAGTACACATAAGAGTGAGTTTAAATCAATCCTTGCAAATAAGGGTTTTGATGGTTTATTAAAAGAGCTTGGAGCAAGAATTGATTAAGGTGTCAAATCCCTTTGATAAACCTTTTCCAATCTTTGATCTAGAAAATGGCTACATTTTAAGCTACATTGATCCAGTTCATGATGCAAAAGACTACTTTACATACATGAGTCATCCAGATGTTAGCGTATTTATTCCCCTCAATAACTTGCCGCTTTCTCCACAACAAGCAGAAACAGAGCTTAAGTATTGGCGCAACTTGTTTTTACAACGCAAGAGCTTTTATTGGGCTATACGCTATTGCCAAACGGGCCAAATATCTGGTACAATAGGTTTTAATAACATATCTTTTATGCACCTAAAGGCAGAGATAAGTTATGATTTAAGTTATTTCCACCAAAACAAAGGCATAATGACCAAAGCTCTTAGTAAAGTAGTTACTTTTGGTTTTGATGAGTTACGTTTAGTGCGTATTCAAGCATCCGCTGCTAAAGATAACCGAAAATCTCAAAAATTGCTTATTAAAACTGGCTTCAAAGAGGAAGGAATTATGAGTAAATTTGAACTGCTTAATGGAGTGCATACGGATTTTGTTTTATATGCATTAATTAAATAATTATTATGACTACTTATTCGCCTACTTCATCATTAGTTATTGGTTTGAAAGGTAAAGAATTAACCGGTGAAGAAAAAAAATTTATCAGTGAAAAAAAACCAAAAGGATTTATATTTTTTGGCAGAAATATTGAATCAAAAGATCAAATTAGATCTCTTACAGATGAAATAAAAAATTTATACAAAGATGATGCAACCGACCCAGATCCGGATATCATTATTTGCATAGATGAAGAGGGGTCTAATGGTTCAGGTAAAGGCGTATCGCGTTTAATTAGAGCCGGTTTGGTTGAACCAAATTTCTTTCCCGATGCAAGTTCTTATGATGAAATATATCAAACACAAGGATTAGAAGCTGCGTTAAATCTGGTAAGAGAGAACTATAAAAACATGGGCGCTTTACTAAAAAGTCTAGGTTTTACTCATACTCTTGCTCCTGTAGCAGATTTAAGCCATCCTGACACTCACCCATTTCTCAAAAGCAGATGTTTTGGATCTGAAGTAGATACTGTAGTAAAGTTTTGTATTGCTGCTTTTGAAGGATTAAATGAAAGTGGAATGCTTGGTTGCTTAAAACATATGCCTGGTCATGGACCTGCTACAGCTGATAGTCATAAAGATTTGCCAAAAGTGGATATAGATCTTAATACTCTTGAAGCAAATGATTTTAAGATTTTTAAAGAGGTTATCAAATACTTAAAAGAACAAAATATACCAGCTCTTGCTATGACCGCACATGTTGTATACACAGCACTTGACCCGGGAAATCCCGTTACAACATCTGCCAAAGCTTTGAAATACATCAAGGATAATATTATCCAAGATGGACTAATACAAATCATTTCCGACTGCTTGCACATGGGGGCAATAGCTGATACTGCCGCAGGAGCTATAAAAGCTTTTGAGTCTGGATGCAATTTACTATTGTGTAGTCATGCTGAATCAGAACTTTTATATGCAATCAATGCAAGCTGTGAAGAAATAAAGCTTGCTGCAGAATCACCAAATGAAGGAGATGATATAGTAGCTTAAAAATATGAAACTTCTAGAAAACCTAGACCTTACAGTTCCAGGAGGCAAAAGCAAGGTTCTGCTGCATTCATGTTGCGCACCTTGTTCAGGTCCTCTAATGGAAAAAATGAAAGCTTCTGGCATCCAGTTAATGATTTTTTTCTATAATCCTAATATTCATCCTAAACAAGAGTATGAGATAAGAAAAAATGAAAATAAAAGGTATGCAGACAAGCTCCAAATTCCTTTTGTAGACAGTGATTATGATGTTCAAAACTGGTTTGCACAAGCTAAAGGTATGGAATATGAGCCAGAGAGGGGTATAAGGTGCACTATGTGTTTTGACATGCGGTTTGTGAAAACTGCTTTTTGGGGAGCTGAAAATGGGTTTGAAGTATTTACAAGCTCTTTAGGAATCTCTCGATGGAAAAATATGGATCAGATTAATTCAAGTGGCGTTAAGGCAGCAAGCCTTGTTCCAGGAATAACTTATTGGACATATAACTGGCGCAAAAATAATGGTGCACAAAGAATGTATGAAATAGCTAAGGAAGAAAATTTCTATAAACAAAGATATTGTGGATGTATATATTCTCTACGTGATACAAATAATTGGCATAAAGCTAACAACAGGCCTACTATAGAAATAGGACAAGATTTTTATTCATACGATGCTGAAGATTGAACACTTAAATAAAAATCACAACGGCAAACAAGTCTTACAAGATGTATCTCTTGAAGTAGGTGAAGGGGAAATAGTAGGGCTACTAGGACCTAATGGCTCAGGCAAGACGACATGTTTTAATATTATCGTTGGCATAATTTCTGACTATGAAGGCAAGATTTCATTTGATGCTCAAGATATCTCAAACCTTCCACTATATAAAAGAGCAAAGCTAGGTATTACCTATCTGCCTCAAGACCCTGCTGTATTTCAAGGATTATCAGTCCAAGATAATATTTTAGGTGCTTTGGAGCTACAAAATATTTCACGCTCTGAAATGTATGAAAAAATGGAGAGTATCTTGAAGGATTTTAGACTTGATAATATGAAAGGCACAAAGGCATCAAGACTTTCGGGGGGGCAGCGTAGAAGATTAGAAATAGCTCGTACTCTAATTACAAATCCAAAATTAATTATCCTAGATGAGCCATTTGTTGGAATTGACCCAATTTCTGTTAATGAGATTAAGGAGCTATTAATAAAACTTAAAAATCAAGGAATCAGTATCTTAATTACCGATCACAGCGTTTATACTGCTCTACAAATTATTGATAAGTGTTACATAATCTATGAAGGAAGTATATTAATTGGCGATACTAAGGAAAATGTTCTTGCAAATCCTAAAGTTAAAGCATTATATTTTGGTGAGAATTTTGTTTGGTAAATTATGAATCTATACGGCCTATACGTTTTATATCTCAAGGAAACTAAAAGGTTTCTAAAAGTTTATAATCAAACCATCATTACTCCTGCAGTTTCATCTTTATTACTTCTGGCTGTACTTGTGCTTGCTACAAGTCATACTAATGCAAAAGTCAAAGGTATAGATTTTGAATATTTTATAGGCTGTGGATTGATTATTATGAGTATTTTGCAAAATTCGTTTGCTAACTCTTCATCATCTTTAATCATGGCAAAAGTGATAGGCTACATAACAGATCTACTCATTCCTCCATTTCAAGGCTTTGAGATCGTCACAGCATACACTTTAGGGGCAATTACTCGAGGGATTTTAGTGGGATGTATGGTCGCAATGTGTCTTTATCCTTTGATTAAATTCCAGGTACATAGTTTAGGTTACTTATTATTTTTTAGTTTTGCTGCGAGTATGTTGATGGGATTAGTTGGAATTTTAACCGGACTGATTTCAGAAACATTTGATCAAAATACCGCAATGACTAACTATGTTATAGGTCCCCTCTCCTTTTTATCTGGAACATTCTACTCTATAGAAAAGCTTCCTCATTTTTTCCAAATTTTTAATCACTTTAATCCATTTTTCTATATGATTGATGGATTTAGATACTCTTTGACTGGAGTACATGATAGTAATATTCACATTGGTGTTGCAATCTTAATCTCGTTTAATACTATTTTATTCTTGGTTCTTAAGCACTTGATAGATATAGGATGGAAACTAAAAAATTAACTTTATTGCTCAAATAGTCTCATTACTATAAAATTATAAAAAAATTCTCATAAATACGTATGACAAAATCAGTTCTTGTTGCAATAGTAGGCAAACCTAATGCTGGAAAGTCTACCCTAATGAACAGCATAATTGATTACAGACTATCCATAGTAACCCCTAAGGTACAAACTACTCGTAACATTATCAGAGGTATTCTTACAAAAGATGAAACGCAATTTATCTTTTTTGACACCCCAGGGATTTTTAAGCCTAAAAATAACTTAGAGAAGCTCATTGTTAAATATGCTTGGGATAGTTTGAAGGGAGTTGATGCTGTTGTGCTGATGATTGATGGCACTAGGGAATTAGACGATGAAACAAGCCAGTTGTGTACCAGGTTGCACAAATCATATCAACTTATCATTGCTATTAACAAAAAGGATATTGCGTCCAAATCAAATTTATCCAATCAGCTAAAAGAGATTGCTCCAAATGCTCATATTATGCAAATTTCTGCATTAAAAAGAGATGGTATTAATGATTTATTAAACTACGTTGAAAAATTTGCGGTGCAAAGTCCTTGGATTTATGATGAGGATTTGGTTACAAACTTGCCATTAAAATTTTTAACAAGCGAAATAACCAGAGAGCAGCTTTTCTTAAATTTAGGTCAAGAGCTTCCGTATAATCTTACGGTTTTAACCGAAGAGATGACAAAAAAAGATAATAATGAGTATGTTATTAAGCAAACTATCGTTGTAAGTAAAGAAAGCCATAAGAAAATCATAATAGGTAAGGGGGGGGATAAAATCAAAGTTATAAACCAGAAGGCAAGGAGCTGTATGGAAGAATATTTAGGAATTAAGGTCCACCTTTTTCTTTTTGTAAGCGTTAAGAACTGGCTCAGTGCGGCTCATATGTTCGTCTAGAGATATGTAAAAAAGTTTGTGAAAGTGTTTTATAAGAGATTCAGTTAAATCAAAAATACAAACTTTTTGATATTCTTTCAAATTCAAGTAAAATCAATTTAGATAAATTAAACTAATATCATTAATGGATCTTGACCTACTTATTTTTTCTGCTTTCTTAGCTTTAAGTCTTGTACTAGGCTTTATGAGCAGTACAAAAGTTACAAATATCTCGGAGTATGCCCTTGGCAACAGAGATTTTCCAACATCAACATTAGTAGCAACTATAATAGCTACTTGGATTGGTGCAGGCTTATTTTCCTATACATTAATTGAAACTTATAGACAAGGAATATACTTCTTGGTACCACTATCAATGGATTCTTTGGTGCTAGTTTTGATTGGTTATGTTTTTGCCCCTCGTATGGGAGAATTTTTAGGCAAACTTTCAATCGCTGAAAGTATGGGTGAGATGTTTGGCTCGAAAGTTAGAATCATAACAGTAATATTCAGCCTACTACGCACTGTTTGTTTTTTAGGCATAAATTTTCAGGTATCTTCCACTATTTTAGAATCAGTTTTTGGTACATCGGGGGAATATGCTACCTTATTAAGCGGATTAATAGTAATTGCATATTCAACATTAGGAGGAATCAAGGCTGTTACCTTTACCGATGTGATACAGTTTTTTACATTCGGTTGTTTGATGCCCGCTATAGCTATTATTGCATGGCAAGCTTTGGGAGAAAGCAACAGTATTAAAGTATGGAATACTTTAACAACCAACCCTATTTTTGACTATAAAAAAGCATTTGATTTAAGCAATCCTAAGTTCTATGAAATGTTAGGTGTATGCTTGGTATTTTTAATTCCTACACTAGAACCTGAAAGTTTTCAAAGAGTATCAATGGCTAGGAGTGTAAATCAAGTAATGAGGTCGTTTAAAATTGCTGGTATATTATGCCTTTTGTTCCAGGTAGTTGTAGCTATACTTGGAATATTTATATTAAGTGATAATCCAAATTTAGATCCAGATAGTTTAGTTAGCTATATAATTAGCCATTACACTTATCCTGGTTTTAAAGGTATGGTTGCCGTAGGAATTATGGCAATGATCATGTCCAGCGCTGATTCTGCTATTAATTCCATATCAATAATCTTTGCACATGATTTCTGTAAGCCTTTGGGACTTTCTTGGGCTAATAATGAATTAATAGTTGCCAGAGTAGCATCATTAGTATCAGGCCTTGGAGCAATGCTAGTTGCACTGAAAGTAGGTAGCATCTTTGATTTAATGCTTTCATTTGCGGGACTATATTTACCCGTAGTTAGTATTCCTTTTATTCTTGCTGTTTTTGGTTTTCGTAGCTCAGGCAAATCTGTTTTTGCAGCAATGTGTAGCACAATATTTGTTTTACTGTCATGCAAACTCTTCTTATCAATATCATCTATTCCAAGGCTGATAATTGGTATTATAACAAGTGTAACAGTGCTGTTTGGCATGCATTACCTTATAACCCAAGATGGGGGATGGGTAGGTATTAAAGATAATAAGACTTTCAGAGCTGTGACAAGTACAAGAAGAAGATTTTGGGATAGAGTCTGGCAGGGGATAGTAAGCTTTAATTTTATAAGGTTCTGCAAAAGCAATATGCCACAAAAAATAGAGACATATTTTTTCTTTGGTATGGTTGCTATTGTTTCGACAATTGTCTCTATGATTTCAATGCCTTCCAGTGCACTTGTCTATAATGATATTCTTTCGATTGGTTATATGACCGTACTGACTTTAGCTTGCTATCTACTGACGTATCCTCTTTGGCCTAATACATTCAAAAATCCTACTTTTGTATCTATATTTTGGATATTCAGTAGCTTATATATTTATATTTTTGTTAGTAATATTTTTTTAGTTCTGGGTGATGGTTCTCAAATTCAAACAGCAATCTTCTTCCTCAATATTACTGCTATTTTATTAGTGTTTAGGTGGAGAGTAGCATTGATCATGTTTTTGGTAGGTTTTGGAGCTAGTATTTGGTTTATGACAAGTTTTATCCACGTGGATTACCCACATCTTACTAACATGAAATTCTATCTAGTTTTCTGTTTACTATTACTTAGCAGTATTCTAATAGCATTTTTACGCCCTACACAAGAAAGACATGATAGAAACACTTTATTACTTTCAGCTCAAGCAAAAGAAATGCGTAATATGTCGCAACAACTTCTAAATCATATGATTATAAGACAAGAATTTATCAATAACGTTAATCACGAGATTAGAACCCCAATTCACCATGTTGGAGCATATTTAGCAGATCTTAATGAGAATTGGGATACTTCAAGTAATCAAGAAAAAAGAGAATCTATTGAAGGTTTGAATAAAGGTTATCAGAGAATTAGAAGTTATATGGATGATATTCTTGACCTCTCTAATTTAAGCAATAACAACGTGGAACTTAAATATGCAAAAGTTAATCTACAAAAATTAGTGTCGGAAGCTTTAGATCAGTTTACAAGTCTTTATTTACAAGATAAGGACCTACAATTTCATTTTGAATGTAAGGCAAAAGATATGGTAGTAAATTGCGACAAAGATAAAATCACTCAAGTATTGATCAACCTTCTTAAAAATGCAGCAGAATTCACTCCTAAAGGCACAATAGAGGTCGTATTAGCTAATAAAAGTATATCAATTAATCGTAAGCAGTTAAAAGGCATAGAATGTTCTATTATAGATGAAGGTGTGGGAATCCCAGAACAAGAACTGCTAGAAATTTTTGGACCATTTATTCAAAGCTCACGTACTAAGAATATGTCAGGCGGTAAAGGTCTTGGCCTTGCAATATGTGAGCATATTATTAAGCTGCATAGTGGTCGAATACATGCCAAAAACAATGACAAAAAAGGTGCTACAATATCTTTTGTTATACCTCTCAACAGTTCTTTGACTTAATCTAATCTTATCAAAGAGTTTTAACTCTTTTTTAACCTTCTATCCATAATAATTGCAATTTATTTGCGGTTGTTTATCCTATCGAACCAAAACATAATATAAATATAGCCTAATAATAAATTGTATAAAATGGATAAGATATTAAGAGCTATAGCTCAAGCTTATAAAAAGGCTTTAATAAGCTTTTTGAATAGTTTGGGAGAACGTGATATTGATGACTTAATAACTTTGCAACGTAAAGCTTTAGAGCGTATTCAGATACCTTTTGACATTAACGCTAAAGATGAAGCGGGAAATACTGCCCTGCATATAGCTGCACGAGGTGGTTGTAAAGATCTAGTAGAATTGCTGATAGACAAAGGTGCTGATATTGAGGCTGAAGATGAATATGCAAGAACCGCCCTACCCATCGCTGCTCAAAATGGTCATAAGGATATAGTAGAGCTCCTGATCGCAAGGGGTGCTAACGTAGAGGCTGTTAATGAATATGGGAATACTGCCTTACATATAGCTGCGGGGAAAAATTGGGAGGATTTAGTAGAGCTGCTACTTGACAGAGGTGCTGACATTAAGGCTGATAATAAACTTGGATGGACCGCGCTTCATCTAGCTGCTTATAATGGTTATAAGGGTTTAATAATTCTATTGTTAGATAGAGGTGCTGACATTGAGGCTAAGAACATGGACGAAGAAACTGCTTTGCACATAGTTACTCGCAATAATTCTGAGGAGTTGGTATTGCTGCTCTTGTCTTTGGGAGCTGATATTAAGGCTGCTAATGAGAAAAAAGAAACTGCTCTGCATATAGCTGCAGAAAGGGGTTATAAGAATATAGTAGAAATACTGCTACACAACGGTGCTGACATTGATGCTAGGAATATGGACGAAGAAACTGCTCTGCACATAGTTACTCGCAATAATTCTGAGGAGTTGATATTTCTGCTATTGTTTTTAGGAGCTGATATTAATGCTGCTAATGACAAAAGAGAAACTCTTCTGCACATAGCTGCAGAAAAGGGTTATAAGAATATGGTAGAGCTGCTGCTAGACAAAGGCGCTGATGTTAAGGCTTATGATGAGTATTCAAGAACAGCCCTGCTTACTGCTGCAGAATATGGTCGAAAGGATTTAGTAGAGCTGCTGCTTGACGGAGGTGCTGACATTGAGGCTTGTAATGATGAGGGGAAAGTTGCACTGTCCGTAGCGTTGGATAAAGATGAACAGGAAGTGGCAAAGTTACTATTTGACAGATCTCTTAATGTTAACGCTACCAATGAATATAAAGTAACTGTCTTACATATAGCTGTGGAGTATGGTTGGAAGGAGATAGTAGAGCTGCTGCTTAACGAAGGTGTTAGCATTGACAGTACTGATGAGTTTGGTAAAACTGCCCTACATATAGCTGCGTTATGTGATCAAAAGGATGTAGTAGAGCTCTTGCTTAACAAGGGAGCTAACATTGAGGCTAGAAATGTAGAGGAAGAAACGGCTCTGTACATGGCTGCGGAATATGATTGTAAAGATGCAGTAGAGTTGCTGCTTAACAAAGGTGCTGACATTGATGCTGCTAATGAGGATGGGGATAATGCCGTACTCATCGCTGCGAAAAATGGTCATAAGGGTGTAGTAGAACTACTGCTAGACAAAGTAGCTAATATTGAGGCTAAAGGTGAGTATGCAAGCACAGCCCTGTACATGGCTGGGAGACATGATCATCAGGATATAGTAGAGCTGGTGCTTGACAGGGATTTTGACATTGAAGATGAGGATAAAGAGCGAGTTCTACATATAGCTATTAAAAGAGGTCATGTGGATATCGTAAAGCTGCTGATTAAAAAAGGTGTTAACGTTGAAGCTGTTAACCATATGGGTGAAAACGCTCTGTATGCAGCGACTTACAGATCACATATTAAGGTTCTAGAGTATCTGATTGGTATTGTTGATAATCCTAATATTTTTCACGAAGACTCCCAAGTTATGGAAAAGCTAATACATGGGCGTCATTATGATCAAGATGGGCCCCTAACGCCAGTTGTCTCGTTTTTATCTCATTATAAAGAGCAATTGAATTTAAATAGATCAATTATACATGGGTATTTAGTTGGAAACATTGATAAAATTATTATATATGAGCTAAATAAACCTAATAATAACCTGCAAGGCTTGTATAATATACTCGAAGCTTTTAGGAATCATAATGATCATGCATTCTGTAATTCCTTCCTTGCAATGATAGAAGAAGCAGTGAAGAGTAGTTTTATTCCCAAAATAGCATTTGATTCGTCTAAAAAAATTATTACAAAACCTTTAAAGGTTAAATCAGAGCTCAAAAATTTTAAAAAACTATTTGATTCTAAAGATCAAATTATCACTGAAGACCAGAACGAGTATGCGGCTGCTTTTCGTAAAATTTTTGAACAAAATGATAAAAAGATAGATGAATGGCTCAGTAAAACAGAGAATTGCATAGTGGGTTTAGTAAATATGACAATTGCGCCAACAGATTCTTTGGGTAAAATATCTAATGGCAGTGCTGCCACTAAAGTTCTAATTTCTTTTCTCGATCCTGAAAGTGTATTGAATTTATTTTTCACTAGATACCCTGGAGAAAAAGATCTATTACAAGCTGTAGAGCAAAACTGTAGTGAGCCAAACAATGATGAACCAACTGCTAAGTGTCCAAAATTATCACATACTAATGAAAACGAGCATGGTTATGATTTTGGAGAAGAGGATAATGGAGCAGAAATAATGGGAGGTACTTACTCTGGTGGTGTTGAAGAAAGTAAGGGGAATAGTTAAGCTGCTATCTTGGTCAATGTGTATACCCTAGCCAAGGTGTAGAGGGAGATTATCAAAATAGGTTATCAAAACTTTATTTCAAACCACTGGGTACGAGGGGTAATAGTCGAGAATGTATAAGAAAAAATCAGCCTATGTTGGTTAGATATGAACTAAAAAGTGATATAAGATTTTGGATAAACCCATCGTTCTTTCTAGGTGCTGGGCCATAATGCTGGATATAGAGAAAACAAAATTCCTGAGACTTGCTCAATGGAATAGGGAAGCTTGCTTGCTTCCCTAAAATCTTTAAGCTAAAGTAATTTTTGCGCCTACTGCTTCTAAGTCTGCTTTAATTTTTTCAGCTTCATCCTTTTTTACACCTTGTTTTAAAGGTTTTGGAGCTGCTTCAACTAAAGCTTTTGCTTCGCCTAATGGAAGGCCTGTTAGTTCTTTTACTTTCTTAATGACGTCTAATTTTTTCTCACCAAAAGAATCTAATACAACATCAAAGCTTGTTTTAGCTTCTGCTGCTGGTGCTCCGCCTGCTGCTGGTGCTGCTGCGATAGCAACTGGAGCTGCAGCTGATACTCCCCATTTTTCTTCTAGTAATTTAACCAACTCTGCTGCTTCTGTAATTTTTAAACCTGACAAAGTGTCAACAATTTTTTCTAAATCTGCCATAAAACTTTAAATATTATTTGATTTTTAACTATTTGACCCTATTAACCTTTACTCTGGGCATCCAAAACATTTATAACATTTTGTGCTGGTAAAGACAATAAGCGAACTAATTTACCTGCTGGTGCATTAATTGCAGCTACTAACATTGATCTAATTTCATTCAATGAAGGCAGTTTAGCAATTTCTGCGACTTCTTTTTGAGATAGCAAGTCGCTATCCATCATTCCTCCAACAATCTTAAAGTTTGGATTATTAGAGGCAAATTTATCTAGCAACTTAGCAGCTGTCACAGCATCACTTGAGTATGCTATTGCAACCGGACCGGAAGCAATAGAAGAAATTAATTTCTTACCCGCATTTGCCGCAGCGATTTTAAGTAAGCTATTTTTTACGACCTGAAATTTTACTTCAGAAGGCTTTAAAGCTTTCTTCAGAGTATTAATATCAGAAACCGTCATTCCTTGATAATGAGTAATAAAAATGCCTGAGTGCTCAGCGCAAATTTTCTCTAGGTGACTTACTATTTCTGATTTCTTCGAACGTAACAACACTTTTATTTACCTATTTTACTAAAAATGGACGAAAGTCTAATTTTAAAGCCGGCATCATTGTAGAGCTAATGAAAGCTTTTCTGACGTACTCTCCTTTACTTGCGGCTGGTTTTGCTTTAAGTACTGCTGCAAAAAACGCATTGATATTTTCTGTTAATGCATTGTTATCAAAAGATAATTTGCCAACACCAGCGTGGACAATACCCCCCTTATCAGCTTTAAATTCTACTTGACCAGCTTTCGCAGCTTGGACAGCTCCCGCTATATCAGTCGTAACTGTTCCAAGTTTTGGATTTGGCATTAAACCTTTAGGTCCTAAAACTCTTGCAACTTGACCAATCATACCCATCATATCAGGGGTAGTGATACATACATCAAAATTGATAATACCTTTCTTGATGTCATCTATGATATCCGCGCCGCCAACTAAATCAGCTTTTGCAGCTTTAGCTTCATCAAATCTTTCATCTTTGCAAATAACGGCAACTCGCAAAGTTTTACCGGTACCACTTGGCATATTAATCATGCCACGCACTACTTGATCAGATCTTTTTACGTCAATCCCAAGCTTTAAAACGACTTCTAAAGTTGGATCAAATTTGACAAAAGAAGAACTTCTCAAAATATCTATAGCTTTGTCTAGCTCATAAGTTTCTTGCAACTCTAATTTCTCGCGCAAGTTTCTTATTTTTTTTCCTCCAGATAGTTTATGCATAAAATTTACTTCACAATTCTTAAGCCCATAGATTCAGCAGAACCCATGATTGTTTTGGTTGCTTGGTCAATATCATCAGTATTTAAATCAGCAAGCTTAATCTTTGCAATCTCTTTGCAAGTATCAACGCTAATTTCTCCTATGTGAGCATCTTTTTTAGTTGCAGAAGATCCCTTAGATATATTGCAATGTTTCTTAATTAAATCGCTTGCAGGAGGAGTTCCTATTGTAAAATCAAAACTTTTATCATCAAAAATTCTGATAGAAACGGCTACTTTTAAACCTTCTGGGAAAGGCAGCTTCTTGCTTTCCTCATTAAACTGCTTACAAAAATTCATTATATTAATCCCTCTAGGACCAAGTGTGGTTCCAATAGGAGGCGCAGGGTTTGCCTTACCTGGCTCAACAAAGAGCTTTACTTTGGTAAAATTGCGAGCTAGATTCTTACTCATAAATTACTTAATATTATTCTCGAATAATGACTATAACAGATAATTGTTTTATAATCCACTATTTTTTTTCTTCACTTGAGAAAAACTGACAGATACAGGTGCTGATCTTCCTAGTATATAAACAGATACCTCAAGTTTAGATTGTTCAACGTTAACAGAAGTGATGGTGCCGCTTAAAGATTCAAACGGACCGTCTATAATTTCAACTACATCTCCTACCCCGTGGCCTTTTGTGCTTTGATCTTCCTTCCAGAAATTAATTTGCTCTAGTACCTTATCAATTTCTTCTTCTGAAATTTCTGAAGCTTTAGAGCTTGATCCCAGGAATTTAGAGACTTGTGGGATAGATTTTACTAATTGCCACGATGCTTCATTCATTATCATCTTGATAAAAATATACCCTGGCATAATTTTTTTACTAACTTTAACTTCCTTACCTCTTTTTAAAGCATCAACTTCTACTGAAGGTATGATAATGTCAGCAAACATTTGGATTAGGTTGTGCTTTGCAGCATTTTCTAAAAGCAACTGTTTGACCCTTTTTTCTGATCCAGAAGCTATATTAATTGCATACCATTTAAACTGCTCTTCTGACATCTTATTTTCCTAAATTCAATAAAAAAGTTATCACTTTATGTATAATAAAATCTAAAAATAGCCCGCACAAACTAAGCAAAAAGATTACAACAAGCACAACTATAGTAGTAGATATTAAATCTTTTCTAGAAGGCCAAATTATCCTGCGGGCTTCTTGTTTGACTTCGCTGTAAAACTTATAAATACTTTTTATCATATCATTTTAAATAAAAATGGCAGGAGCGACAGGGATCGAACCCGCGACCTTCGGTTTTGGAGACCGACGCTCTACCAATTGAGCTACGCTCCTAAAAAATATGTATTTAATCGCTTTTAAGTTCAAAAGATGGACAATAGGACGTTAAGCCTTCAATCACTTTACTAGCTCTTACCAACAATCTTACCTCCTTGCTTTTTATCTTTTTGTATGCAGTTTCAACCAAATGTTCCAAAAGATTATATTTTTTCGCGTTAGAGGTCTCAACAATCATATTTACAATATGGTCATAACATAACGTATCTTCCAGAAGATCGCTCTTGCAAGCTTTTGGTCTATCAAAAAAACTAATGGATATAAACCATCTAATTTTCTGCTTGCGACTTCTCTCTTCTTCCGTAGCACCTATATAGACATCAGTCTCAAGACTATCTATACAAATTGTCGCTTTTGTCACTTAAATAATAAAAACATATGTTTGATGATTATATGCGATATTACATCACAAGTCAAAGATCAATGCAAAAAATGCTTAAGACTTGATTTTTTAATAAAAATTTTGTATATATTAGCAAGTCTATTGCTTATCGTAATATTAGGCAGTAGTATAGTCTTAAAGGCTTGAAACTAAATATCAAGATCTATGCAAAAAAACTTAGGTTTATTCGGAGATCGAAGATTTTGGCCCTTAATGGTCACAATGTTCTGTGGATGTTTAAACGATTGCATATTAAAAAATGCACTGATTATCTTAATCATATATAAAATCGCTTCTTCTGAAGCTGATTTACTAGTACTTCTCATAAACAGCATGTTTATTTTGCCTTTTATAATTTTCGCGGGAGTTGCGGGGCAAATATCTGATAAATACGAGAAAGCTCTCTTAATTCGAATTATCAAATTCTCAGAAATTTTTATTATCCTGCTAGGATTAATAGGTTTTTATTATTCCCACCTTGCTACTTTAATACTAAGTATTACGCTTATGGGAATCCATTCGGCATTTTTTGGAACGCTAAAATTGAGCATAATACCAGATCAATTAGAGCAAAAAGATTTTATGCTCGCAAATGGTTATATTGAGATGGGGACCTTTATTGGAGTATTAGCTGGGACTTTTTTGGGAGGGCTATACACTTGGCATCAGCAATTCGTGATGGTCTTAATGTTGATAGTTGCTTGTGGCGGATTTATATCAAGCTTATTTATAATTAAGTCTCCTAATTATGATTCTAAAGTGGTTATTAATCCAAATCTTTGGAAGGGTGCTACTAATATTCTCAAGGAATGTTACATGAGACCTAAAATATTTTTATCTATCTTAGCTATCTCGTGGTTTTGGTTCATGGGAGCAAGCATTTTATCTCAGATACCCGTAATTACTAAAACTGTTTTCGGATGCGATGAGTCAGTTGCAAATCTTTTTTTAGGTGTTTTTTCTATAGGAACAGGTTTGGGGTCACTCTTATGTAGCAAGATCTTGAAAAACAACCTCTCTACCAAATATATAGTTGCTTCAGCCATAGGTATGAGCATATTAGGCGTAGATTTATACTTCTTAACTCGTACCGCAAGCTCTGAGGTCGCTGAGCTGATGAACATAACAACATTTTTAGCGAAATTAGAGAGCTGGCATATTATGCTCAACTTGATGCTATTTTCAACTTTAGGGGGAATTTATGTTGTACCTCTTTATACAATTGTTCAATCTCTTAGCTTATCTGATGAGAGAGCAAGAATGATAGCGGCTAACAACCTGATGAACGCTATTTTTATAATGGGCTCAGCAATACTTATTGGAGCTTTGCTTTATATTGGTTGTAGCATCTCTTTTGTAATATTAATATTAAGCCTCTTAAATCTCATGGTTGCAGGATATATCTATGCCTTTCTTCCCGCACAAGAGCCTTTGCATATAAGAGTTGTCGCTGGACTTATCAGAGTCTTCATGAATATTTTTTATAAAGTCGAAGTAACTGGGTTAGAAAATTATCATAAAGCTGGAGATAGAGTTGTGATCATTTCAAACCATGTTTCATATCTTGACGCAACACTATTATCTGTCTATATGCCAGAAAGACCCGTGTTTGCTATCAATAGAATGGTGGCTCAAAAATGGTGGATAAAAATTTTCTTAAAATTAATCAAAGCCCACCCTGTGGATAATGATAATCCACTTGCTATAAAAAATTTAATACGTGAAGTACAAAATAAGAAAAAAGTTGCTATTTTCCCTGAAGGAAGGCTCAGTACTACGGGAAAATTAATGAAAACTTATGCAGGACCAGCAATAATTGCTCAAAAAAGTAAAGCAAAAATTTTGCCAGTAGTAATTAGTGGTCCAGAGCACACGATCTTTGCAACAGCTAGATCAATGCCTATAAGGCGTTTATTTTATAAAGTTAAAATGCATATAATGCCTCCCGTGAGCTTGGATGGCGTTTTTGATTCAGCAGTGAACAAGACAAAATATGCTGCATCTTGGCTATATGATTTAATGCTAAAAAGTTCCTTAGAAGCTTCGGAACATAAAAAGCCTTTATTTGCTGAGGTTGCTTTGGCGGCTAAAACTTACGGTTTGAATTACCAAATTTTAGAAGATGCAAGTTGGGCTAAGAGATCATATGGTTGGGTTATAGCTAAAGCCTTACAATTTGCTGATTTGATCAAAAAAAGAAAATGCGTTGGGTTGTTACTTGATAATACTTCTAACTCAATACCTGTATTATTAGGTTCTCAGATAGCAGGAGCACAAGCTGTTATATTAAATAGGCTGGATATTAATTCTGCTTGTGAAAAATATAATATTGAAGAGATTTATGCTTCTGGTGGATTACCAGCTGATGCCCCATGCGTAGTTCATATTATTGAAGATATTTTAACAAAAACTCCTCTTTTAAAACGTATTAAATATTTTCTTAAAAGCCGAAATTTAGATAGTTTAATCAAAAAGGCAGATGGGAACAATGCTATAATTTTCTCTGATAATTTGCGTTTGTCTTGTGAAAATCTCACTTACAATATCAATCAAGCGGCAAATAAGCTTGACTTAAATGTTAACGATAAAGTTTTTTGTCCTCTTCCTTTATTTGATACTCTGGGATTCCAGATAGCATTGACTTCTATTACATCTGGGGTTAAATTGTTTATCTATCCTTCCGATTTGGATTCAAGGACAATTACAGAGGCTATATACGGCTCTGATGTGACAATTATATTTGGTACAGATCAGCTTTTAAGCTATTACGGACAAATTGCGCACAGCTATGATTTTAGTTCTGTGAGGTACGTTTTTGTTTATGGCGAGCGTCTTAATAGTGCCACGTCAGACTTTTGGCAGCAAAATTTTGGTATTAGAATCTTACCGTTATATGCTTTAGAAAAGGCTTCTAGTGTATTAGCTTTAAGTACTAAAATGGAATATAAAGCGGGTAGTGTTGGTAAATTGTTGCCGGGAATAGAGTACAAGCTACAAAAATTTAAGTGCATTGAAGATGGTGGTAAGCTATTCATACGAGGCAAAAATATCAGTCATGATCAGTGGATTGACACAGGAGATATAGTTAAAGTTGACGAAGAAAAATACGTAACGGTATTAGGAAGAGCAGATCAATTTTGGCAAAAAGATAACACTCTGATCTCATTACCTCTACTTGAGGATGTGGCTCTCAAAATTGATCCTTCAGAGCAGCATGCTGCAATTAAAATGGGCAAAGATCAAATAGCTTTGTTTAGTACTAGTAGTAAAGTAGATAAAAAGAGTATCGAGAAGATTTTCAAAAAAGATAGCATATCATCCTTAAATGCTCCTGCTGAGATTCATACAATTGATAAATTGCCGCTACTTGCAAACCATAGGGTCGATTACGATGCATTAAAATCAATTATTAAGGATAAAATTTAAGATAAACACAGTCTATTGGTTAGCTTATTTAAATTTGAGATTCTTAATAAAGTACTAGGTGCTAACTATGAAGTTACTCGCATAGCTTTTTTTACGAGGTTTAGGTAGAGTGGCCTTAATATACTCGTATTCTATATTATTTTGTTTTGCAAAATTGATTGCATCATCTAATGTATCAAATTGCATTTTAATTTGAGCAACCGGGTCGCTGCATCCTGTCCATTGATGATGAATTTCCTGATATCTTTGTTCTTTTGACTCTACTGCAACTAGTAGATATTTCTTAAATGCTCTACCTGACTGAGTGACACATTTAGAAGGTTGTAAAATGACAGCTTTCATAATAAAATCTGGAATAAAGATTAATTAAATTATAGCAGAATAATATGACTCCTAAACAAAAAGAGACAGATTTAGTGAAAGAAATCGAAAGTATGACTTATGAAGCAGCATTTATTGAATTAGAAAATATTGTTAAAAACATCAATTCGGGAAGTCAAAACTTGGATTCGGTAGTAAAATCTTTAGAAAGAGCCTTTGCTTTGGCTAAACATTGTCAAACAAAGCTAAACAGTGCAAAGCTTGATATCAGAAAAATGGTGCAGGACTATGAGGGAAATACTTCCACTCAGGAAGTGACGAACTTATAGATAGAGAATATTGATAGCTCAAAATAATGCATACAAAAATATATAATCTCAACTATAACGTTAATGAGAAGAAGGATTTTTTGAAGCAAAATGTTTTCTATCAATAATTACCTTACAATATGTTTCCAGAATTATTGCTTAATCCAACAAATGATGGTGATAATAAAGGTATAAGTCCCCAAAACTTTGCTCAAGAAATAATATCTGGAGAAGAAAAGTTAATAAAAAATTTGCCTTATATTTGCCAGAAGGCGGCAATAGATCTGTGCAAGCAGAAAAAATATAAAGAAGCTAGCAAAGAATTTAAAAAAATATACCTAACTACTCAAGATGACCATTATAAAGCTTTGTTTTTGCATACTCATGCAATGATTTTGCAAGAAGGTGGAAAGTCTGATGAGTCTATTGCTAAAAACTTTGTTGCTCTTAAATTAGTTAAAGATGAATTTTTTAAGGATAAGATACGATATGAACTCAGCAAGTCTTTGCGAATTCAAGGCATAGAATTTGCAAAACAAAATGATTTTGAACGGGCTGCGATTTCAATTGGTGCATCTGTAAAATTAAAATTTAATGGTGACGAAAGGTTTGGAATAATAGATTTTTTTGAGAGTTTAGGACGACTTGCAATTGCAGGCGGAAGGTTTGATATAGCTATTCAAAAGTATATAGCTGTTTACCAAATTACGAATGATTCAAACTACAAGGCTAATATCGTATGTTGCCGAGGTCTTGAGATAATCAATAAGGTTCCAACTACGGGTTTGTGTTGGATAGCGTTAGCTAGTACCATCTGCAGTCCGGATTATGTGGATCGAAAATTTTTTCTGGAGTGTTATACAGGAGTTATAAAAGCTTTTTCCATTGACCAAGAGATCAAAATAGCAGAAATTATGTCAATTGACAGAGAAAAAGTTATCCAAAAATCTGATAAGGAATTATATAAATTTTTGGATATCGATGAAATCAATCTAGATGAAGAGGTGTTGGTATTTGAAAACGTAAATATTTTCAGAATCCAAGAATCATTAGAAGAGCAGAATCTATTAGAAATAACGCCCCTACATATCGCAGCTTTTTGGGGTCAAATTGATGAAGTGAAAAAAATCCTTGAGGATAAAGAGATTGATATTAATAAACAAACTATAGGTGGAGATACGGCCTTGCATCTTAGTGTAGTCAATGGGTATCTTGAAATAGTAGAATTATTCTTAAAACATCCCTGTATTAATATCGCACTTACTTGTGATGATGGTTATACAGCTCTAGAATTATCTATAATAAATAGTCGCTTAGAAATATTAGAGTTATTCTTGAATTATGACCTAGATCTTAAAAAGCAAGATTATTTAGGTCTTGCTTTTGAAAATAAATCTTACGGCACAATCTTACTATTTTACAGTTTGGGTTTGAAGTTGGATTTAGCGGGCGGAGTTTATCAAAATATATCTGTTTTAGTAAATGACATTCAGTATATTTATAACTCTTCTTCCGATATATATAAAATCATTGGAGGTATTCCTCTTTTGAATGATTTAGAAAAGCAACTATCATTTACTAATGCGTCTTCTGCAATTAAATTTCTATTAGTAGAGCTACATAAAACAATTACTGAATTTTTGAGTAATATACACAAAGATTTTGCAAGTAAAAGCTCTATTATTATAGATCTTGCAAAGTATTCGAAGATTTTGCCTTATTTAGTGGAAGTGTGTAAGGAACTATTGGCCCAAGATCATGATGATGGTATATGTTTTGAGAATGTTCCATGTGTTGGTCTTGTTAAATATTCAGATTTGCCTCGGAATTATAAGACGTTTTTAAAAGATGATCATGATCAAAAACAGCTATTTAAAGATATAACTGATTTACTAGACTACCTTAATCAACCCGAAACTCAGCTATTGGGGTTCTAAGCAGAAAGCAACTTCGATAAACTAATTGATTCCAATGGAATAATCTAGTTATTGGCTTTTGACACAAGGTAAATAAAGTTTTGTATACCTTAAATGTTTATAGTATATATTTTGGGCACTACTGCAAAGATAGTCAGATAAGATTCAAACAAGAAATACATAAAGTTGAAGGCAAGAAACAAGAAATTTTTAAAAATTTTATAAGTATACCTTATAAGCTAAGCAAGTCTTTAAATTTTATAAAAGAGCAATTTCCAGAGATATCAAATTTTTTACCACAAGAGCTTTTGCATAACGCTTTGTCTTCAATAATAAGAATATATAGTAAAAAATATACTGAAGGTTTTTCAGATAAGAGTGTTAAAACTGATCAACCTGAACCAAGTATAAAAGGAGAAATAAAAGCAAGTATAATATCATTTTTGCTATTCAACGAACAATAGGACGCAGGCATGCTTTGCATAGAAGGTTTAGAAGCTCCTTGGACTCTAGAGAAGAATGTTGATTCAGAGTGCAATCAAGAGATACTAAGCATCTCAGATAACAATTGGATTATATGGGAGTAGTGTAAGACATAAATATGAACTAATGTTACATATTTAAATAATTTATATTTATATCTTATTATTGTTATTCTTATAATTTTAGATATAATTTAAATTAAGGTAATTAAATATGGCATTTTATGACAAGAGAAGAACAAAAAGCTTTATTAGAAGCTATAAGGGCAGGCAACTTAGAAACTGTTAGAGAATTACTCCACAATACTAAACCATTAGAAGGTGAATGCATAATTAATGATGTGATAGTTGATGTTACTACTCAAAGGCCATCTACCTTAATACATGAAGCCTTATCTCAAATAGAAATTTTAAAAACTCTCCTCTTTTATCATGCCAAGCCCGATATAAGTATTACCGAGACAAGTGAATTACCTCATTTAGAACAAAAAATTTCTACAAACACTCCTCCATTAAGCCAAGCTATAATCAATATGGCGCTTCGTAACCAAAATAATTATGCTGTATTTGCTTTAATTGAGGCTGGAGTTGATGTCAATTTAGAATGGAAGGAGTATAGGTTTAATTCTAACGATGGATCTCTTCTTGCATTTGCCCATCATACACCCTTATACAATGCTATGAAACTCGCAGCACAAGACATCAACCCTCGAGTACAAGAAAAATTCATACCAGTAGTTTATAGACTACTTGAAGCAGGAGCTGACCCAGGTATTCGCGCACGTTTCATACCAGATGTTCCGTTTGATATGTTTGATAACACATTTCATTTAGCTTTAATGAGTAAAAAACCCGAATTAATTGATGCTATGTATTCTATATGGTCTAAGAAAAATTCACTAACATCTTTACATAACATTATAATCTTAACTCTCTATCTATCAGTATCCGAAAATGAAATTAACAAGACCCTAACTCAACAATATCAAAGAGATGATTGGTGGATCGATGATTTGAAACAAAAAACTCAAGAACATGTTGGTAAATTTCGTGAAGAAATTTATAAAATTGAAGATATAGGACAAAAAATTTTCAAAAATTATATAAAGATACCTTATAAGTTTGACAAGCCCTTGGATATGATAAAAAAGTATTATCCAAATAATTTAGATGCCCTGCCAAAAGAAATTTTTCAGAATAATCATGATACTTTAGCTTCAATAATTAGAATATACAGCGAAAAATATACTCAAAGCTTTCCAAATAAGGTTCTTGGATTACTAGAAAAGATATGGACGTATGTAATAGATTATCTACCATTTTTAAACAAAGATGATAAAACAGACTCACTAGAGCCAAATATAAAAGGGGACTTAAAAGCAAATATAATATCATTTTTGCCACTCGAAGAACAATGGGACGCAATTATGCTCTCTAAAAAAGGTTTAGAAGATCCTTGGCTTCCACCAAAAGAGTTAGAAATTCCAAAGCAAAAGATAACTGGCCTGAGTGCAGAATTTGCGGAAATGTGTACAATATCGTAGAATTTAGATTACATTCGTTAAGATACTAATTTTGTTATGAGAGATTGCTTTATGAACAGGGCATTTTTCAGCTATTTCCTTAAATTTTTGAATTAACTCAGGTGTTTTGGCTTCCTCAAAAATAATATCGCATGTAAATATATGGCTATTTTCATTGGTTCCTTGTATAGGTGTATGAATAATAGATATTTTGACTTGAAATTGCCCAAGTTCCAAATTTTTACGCTTTGCATAAAATTGCAATGTCATCGCCGTACATGTCCCCAAACTAGCAGCAAGTAAATCAAAGGGATTCATACCACTATCACTACCACCAATATCTTTAGGTTCATCAGCCATAATGGAATGATTAGCAGTTTTTACAGAAAATGCAAAGGGCCCTACGTCGTTAACCGAAGTGATAAGGATCTCTTTCTTTTTTAAATCAGACTGCTGTATCATCAACTTCTACCTCTTAAAAGGACGCATTGCATAGCCTTTGTATAACTGCCTTGGTCGATATAGTTTTTGCTCCTCATCTTCAAGCATTTCTTTCCATTGAGAAATCCATCCTACAGCCCTTGCCATAGCAAATAGTACAGTAAACATTTGGCTTGGAATTCCTATAGCCTGATATATGATACCTGAGTAAAAATCTACGTTTGGATAAAGCTTTCTTGTAATGAAATACTCATCCTGCAAAGCTATGCGTTCTAACTCAGTTGCAATTAGCAATAATGGATTATCTTTCTGATTAAGTCTTTCTAAAACATTTTTACATGTTACCTTCAACACAGCAGCACGTGGATCGTAGTTCTTATAAACCCTATGACCAAAACCCATTAACCTGAAAGTATCATTTTTATCCTTTGCTCTATTGATGTAGTGCGGTATATTCTCAGGAGATTTTATTTCGCGCAACATGTTAATTACAGCCTCATTAGCACCTCCATGAGAAGGGCCCCATAAAGAAGCTATACCAGCACTGATACATGCAAATGGGTCTGCGCCGCTTGAGCCTACGATACGCACCGTGGAAGTTGAAACGTTTTGTTCATGATCAGCATGCAAGATAAAGATTTTATCAAGTGCATCGACCACAACAGGATCTGGAACGTACTCTTCACTTGGCACTGAAAACATCATATTCAAGAAATTTGCCGTAAAACTTAAATTAGTCTTAGGATAAACAAATGGTTCTCCAATTGAGTATTTATAAGCCATAGCCGCAATTGTTGGAATTTTTGCTATAATATTGATAGCAGCAATTTCCCTTTGATCTTTGTCACGGATATTTAATCCGTCATGATAAAATGCGGCTAAGCAGCCTATTGCTCCAATTAAGATAGCCATTGGATGACCAGAATGACGGAATGCTCCAAAGATATGCCTTAATTGCTCATTCACCATTGAATGTCTAGCAATCTTTTTTGCAAATTCTTCATACTGTGCTTTGTTAGGAAGCTCCGAATTAAGTAAAAGGTAGCTGCACTCAAGAAAATCAATATTTTCAGCCAAATCTTTAATATCGTATCCTCGATAACGCAAAATTCCATTATCACCGTCAATATAGCTGATTTTAGAGGTACATGATGCAGTCGACATAAAGCCAGGATCAAAGGTACAATAACCTGATAGTGCATAAAGTTTAGAAACATCTACTACTTTGTGACCGATAGTTGCCGTTTTTACGGGTAATTGATAAGTTTTATCACCAATCTTTAATTCAGCGAATTCATTTTCCTGATTTGACATAAAAGCATAAATTTAAGTTGCTTTTATGATCTTAGCAGCAAGCTTTGTAATACTTAATTCAAAATGCTTTTTGTGCGTAAAATATTTTGAAGATGTAGCAAATCAAACCACGTGTCCTTCTTTTTAAAAGGCTGACGCAAGAGATATGCAGGGTGAAAAATTGCGGTTGTTGGAACGTTTTGAATGTAAGAATTTGAGTACATATGAAGCTTGCGCCTAAAGCTGGATGTTTGAGCGTTTTTACCAAATAAAGTAGTTAGCGCAACTCCTCCAACCATAACAATAATCTGAGGATTGATTAGCGCAATATGCTTTTCAAGAAATGGTCTGCAGATTTCTACCTCTTCTGCTAAAGGCTGACGGTTATTTGGTGGCCGCCAGAACACAGTGTTTGTAATATAAAAATTCTTGCTTCGAGATAGCCCTATGCTACTTAGCGCGGTATCTAGTAACTTTCCGCTCATACCGCAAAAAGGTATTCCCTGCTCATCCTCAGTTGCACCTGGTGCCTCTCCGATTAGCATAATTCTTGCGTTCGCCTGACCGTCAGCAAATACTAAGTTTTTTGCGCCAAATTTTAATTCACACAACTCAAAATTTTCTAATGCATTCTTAAGCTCTATGAGGCTAGAAGCCGTATCAGCAATACTTCTTGCATAATCTACTTTATCAGTTAAGGACTCTATCTTATTCGAAGCTTTTTCCTGAGCAGGAATTAAAAAATCTATTTCCATTAAATTGTACCATTTAAGTAAATTTTCTTGGTTCATACCGATTCTAACTCTTTTTGTAAAAATTCACGAGCCTTGATTGACAGATGAGGCTTAATGCGCTTATCTATTTTATTGTAATAAGTCTTAATCCAACTAACCTCTTCTTTAGTCAGTATACTTTTATCTATTAACTTACTACAAAATGGCAGCATAGTTAAATCCTCGAATTCTAAAAAATCTGGATTAGAAGATTGTTTTACATATAACAAATTTTCTATCCTAATCCCAAACTCACCTTCTTTATAAAATCCAGGCTCATTTGAAAGTATCATGCCTTCTTTTAACACCACATTGTTAACGGCGCTAATACCACAAGGACCTTCATGCACGCTTAAAAAATTGCCAACTCCATGCCCCGTTGAGTGAGGATAATCTGCAAAGTGCTCCCAAAGATAAATGCGTGCTAAGGAATCTAGGTTTGCACCAGTTACTCCTTTTTTGAACTTGGTTTTAGCAAGATTAATATGACCTTTAAGCACAAGCGTGTAGTATAGCTTCTCTTTTGCAGTTGGCTCTCCTAAGTATATCACTCTGGTCACATCAGTCGTGCCACCATAATAATGCCCCCCTGTATCTATAAGCAATATCCCTTGTTTTTCAATTTTCTTAGACTCATCTTCTAAAGGGCGATAATGGATGATTGATCTATTTTCTTTAAATCCACAAATGGCGTGAAAACTTTCTTTTATGTAGCCATCTTGCTTCTTACGCTCCTCAATTAATTTGCATGATATGTCATACTCACTTATACCAGCTTTAATCCAGGCCAAAACTTCACAAATCGCAACCGCATCTTTAATATGCACGTCTTTTGCATTTTCTATTTCTTCTTGGGTTTTACAAGCTTGATCTAACTTGTAAAAGATATCGTGTTCATAATCTTTGCAGCTGTTTAGAAATTCAAGAGGAATAGTATCTAGATCAAGAGCTATGTTCTCGCGCTTATTTAAATAAGACGAAAGTTTCGTCACAGGTAAGTGTTTAACTTTTAAGCTATTCAAATACTTTAAGACATCAGATGAGAGGTTAGCGTCAGTAAAAAGTATCAGCTGCTTTTTTAATGAAAGCAGATAAGCATTAAACATACCTCTTTGATCATCGGCTTTACTGCGCAAGTTTAATAAGTAGCAAACGCTAGATGTATCCGTAATAAGGTAATTTTTGTTCTTTAGTCTCTTTAACTTATCAATTGCTCTACTGCCAGCATATTTATCAGGATAAACAAACACCTCTTTATCATCTGAAGTTTTTATTTCAATGAGAGCGTCATATTTAACAGCTAAAAGATTTAGCTTTTCAAAATTTGTCAGCTGTTTTTTAGTAAAAAGCATTGGATGATATCCCAGTGTATCTTCTGGTTTTACAAAGTCACTCCAATTAAAATCTTTTAAGCTTGAAATTGGAAAGATAGTAAAAAGATTTTTATCTAGCTGTTTTCCCGCTTGCTCCAAATACCTACCATCAGTAAAAAATAATGCTTTATCCATTAATAGAACAATAATGGCATTAGAACCTGAAAAATTTGTAAGCTTTTGAATGGTAGAGTTGTAATTTTGAAAACCGTCGGTAGTATGAAGTATATAACCCTGAATGCTCCCAGTACGGCAAAATTTTCTAAAACTGTCGATCATAAAAAATATTTATCAAGGGTGAACCGTAAGCCGGATTCTGTAACTATGCTACTCACAAATGGTTATTTTTAGAAATTTTTTAGGCGCAGGCGCGCAGAAAACCGAAGAATACTTTAATAGTATTTGAGGATTTGAGCACGACTGCAACAACAAAAAGATTAAAAAGAACCTTTTGTGAGCAGCATAGGTGCAGTTATTCATCTAGGACAAGTATCACTACTCATCTCAAGCGACCTACCCGCGCGGCCCTTACGTCTTCAAGAGGTAATTAGTAGGAAAATTACTATAATAGCTGCGCCTATTTGGTCTTGCACCTAGTGGGGTTTGCAATGCAAAATCTGTCGCCAGATTCCCGGTGCGCTCTTACCGCACCTTTTCACCCTTACCAAAAAATAAAAAAACTTTATGGCGGTATACTTTCTGTTGCACTTTCCCTCAGAGCTAAAGCCCTGGCTGGCCGTTAACCAGCACTATTTTTCCTTGGTGTCCGGACTTTCCTCAAAACGCGATTGCGCCTTGCAACTGCACATTCACCCTATTTATTATAATAGATGTATAATACAATTAAATCAAGGATAGAGATTTAGTAAGGTTGCTGTCTTTTTTGTAAATAATAGGGAGCTGGACCTTTTCTAATATATTTTCCCTTTTCAAACCTTACTGAACCTGTAACATTATCTGTTAATGTTGGACCTGTAACTCCATTATTTTGAGAGTTTTCGGGGCGATAATCTTTTAAATTAACCGGTTCTGATGTGCATCCGCAAAGACAAAAGCAAAAAATAAAGATCTTTAATAAAGGCATTTTATACAATTTTATAGTTAAATTAACTGCACTTACTGCATGAGTCTAATATCTCATAGAACTCGATATTCATCGTATATATTAGGGTACATTGGTTTAAGGAGGGAAGCAAGAGACAGCTTATCATTGAAAACACAAATTATTGCTTTGCTGCTCCTAAAAGAAAATTCTTGATCCTTAAAATACTAACGTTTTTTGAGACTAATAATTTTGATGGTGATGACCGGATAAAAAGATAAATTACTATGCATTAAGTATTGGACTGATATAAATAGTTAAGTTGTACTATTATTATAATTTAACTTATAGTATATATGACTACTACAATAGGTATAAGTCATTTTAAAGCACATTGTTTAGAAATAATTGACCAATTACAGAAGGATAACAAGGAAATTATTATTACTAAAAGAGACAAACCTGTGGCCAAAGTAATATCATTAAAAACATTAGAAGAAGGTACCAATTCTTTATTTGGTACATTAAAAGACCAAAGCTGAAATTAAATCTGATTTAATAAAAGCGATAGATGAAGAGTGGTCAGCTGAAAATGAGTAATAATATGATAGTTTTAGATACGCATGTTTTACTTTGGGCACTTCTCTCTCCTGAAGAATTGTCGGAGGAGATGAGGGGGGTGATTTCTTCTGTGCAGAAAGAAGGTAAGTTAATTGTTTGCTCTATTTCTCTATGGGAGATAGCAATGCTTAAATTTAAGAAACGTATAAATATTTATCAGCCTGTGAAGGACTTTTTGGCTGCTATAACCAGTGTACCCGGTTTGGTTGTTAAAGATATATCGTCAGAGATAGAAGCTGAAAGTGTTTTGTTAACAAATGAATTTTATGGAGATCCTGCAGATAGAATTATAATAGCAACAACAAAAGTTTATGGGGCTACCTTGATTACGCGTGATCAGAAAATTTTGTCCTGGGCAGAACAGGGGGATATCAGATTTTTGAAGGGTTAATTGATAATATAATGTGTGGTGTTATGGAACATGGGACGAGCTGCCTTGTACACATAGAGAGCCTATAACAAGTTTCTCTTATACTTCTAATATTTCTCCACTAATATATTCTTGTACTGTGTCGAATTTAGGTGGAGAATCAGCATTGTCAGTATCATCCTGGGGGATCAAATTGTAATGATCTAATAGCTCTAAAAAACTAGGAGTTGAATGGGAAGTATTTGTCAGTAATAACGTGGGGCAGGGTATTTTTTTAACACTTACTCCTTCCCGTTTAGCTGTTTCTGATTCTTGATGAGATAAAAATAGATCCAAAATATATAGGTCACCTGTGGAATTAAAGAATTTCTTGGTCGATGCTAGTCTATCCTTATAACCCATAGGTTTTAAACTCCATGTATCATGTTTTATTGGAAGAAAACTACTTTGATCTTGGGGTCTACCAATTCTATTTTTGTTAAATTCACAGATAAATTTCTCCGCTTTAACTTTTGCTCTTTTCTTTAAAAAATTTAAAGTGTCTTGATCAATTTTTATAAAGATATTAGGTTTTAGGTTTGCTACATCTGGATCTGTAGCTTGTATTTTAAATTCATTACGATCATCTTTATAATGCCAAGAAGGTACCTCTGTTCCAAGGATTTGTTTGTTTTTAGATTCTTTGAGGCTTTGATGGTAGTTATGTTCTATTAAAGCGAGCATCTCATAGTCTTCATGGCTTAGAGTCTTACTTATGCTAGGTAGAGAAGTTTCTGTATCATCTATTATTGGAGGCTTTTCTGTGGTTTTTGTTTGGGCATCAGGAGTTAACTTTGTGATTGGCTCAATATTTTGAGAGATTTCTTTTTGCTCTCTAGTTGACTCGTCTAGAAGGGATATAGTTTTGAGGTTAGAAGTTATGGGTTTAAGCTGGCTAACCTTAGAGGCATCTTTTGTTTCAAGCTTTTGAGAAGATGTTTGTGCTGCGCTATCTGTAAATTGGTCTATATCATTTTGCTTTAAAGTTTTTGTGGTTGATCTAATGTAGGAGACTATATCGCTTAAGCTTGCAATAAAATAACTATTTAAGGCAAACCTTTTGTCTTGTAAAATCTCTAAATATTCTTCAGATGGATAGCCTAAAAAAGCTGCTCTTATAGCAGTAGCTTGGTTAATGCTAATTAAATTGCTATAGTAATCCTTTGGCAACTCGACATTTTCAATAAAAGTTTTATTTAACACTCTTAAATATCTAATAGCCTTTTCAAAGCATTTATACTGTTTATCTTGTGGGCTACAAGAAGCATTAAGGCCAATTTGTACCATATGCATACATTGATCTAGGCGCCCATAATCTACTTCTAATTTATTTATCTCTTGGATTACTAAGTCGCTTATAGGTAAAAGATTTAAAGAATTTAATCTCGCTAACATTTTAAAAGAGTGCAAGATATGTGGATCACTTTCTAAATCCCTTAGCAACTCAAACGTTTCAACTTCATTGTGATTATTGGCATGGAAGTAAATTTTGTTTATTTTAAACAAAGTATTCATTGCCTTGAGTAACTGTTTTTCTTTTTTTATCAAGGGTTTTTGTAACAGAGCGTTTGTGTTAGAAATATATTTTGTTAATACATCACTATGAGATTTTCTTAATTCATAACCTTGTTTAAACCATTTAAGTAAACTATGACCTAGAGTTCCTAGAGGCCAGTTGGTTACAAATTTTTCTAGCCACACTTCTTTGTGTTCAAATGGAAGATAATCAATAATACCCACTATGGTATCGCAGCATCTAAATGTATCTTTAGGGTTCGTGAGGCTAGCTTCTAACATGCTTTCAAGGGCTTCTTGGAATTGTACCGTTGTAATATAATAATATCCAATTCCATTTAAAGCGTGAGTTATAACTTCACGATCTGTATTATCTACACTTTCTGTACCATCTTCATTTTTTTTAGATTTAATTTTGTCTATTTGGGCTTTCATGTGATCTGCAAGATTCCGGCATTCTCCAAATTTATTTTGGTCGCGTAGAATTGCAAGAATCCTGACATTCATTTCAAGGTCTGTAGTAAGATCAATATCTCTATCTTTCAGAACATCCTGCAGCTTCAGGAAATCATCTTGGTTAGCTACACTAGTATAAAACATAGCTAAGGAATTTAAGGCAACTTTTTTAGTGCTAATTATTAGTTGCTCAGGTAAACGTTCTATTTCGTTCAAAAGGCTGGAAAGATCATTGCCCTGACCTTTGTATTCAACTACCTCACCTCTTAAAATTTTATCCATGATTTGAGTAATGGGGAGGGAATAAGAGAGAATTATTTCGGTTGCTTTTTGCTGGTATTCATCGGGCATAGCAAAATAAATTTCTTTTTTTTCTACAATTTTTTCTATAAGCTTTTTTACACCTTTGTCTGGTTTGATTTGCTTTAATACATCATTTGAAATATCAATGTTGAGTTTTTCTATAAAAAACTTAAATACTAGCTTAAATTGTAACCCTTTTTTCTGATTTAGCAGGGTGGCAATACAATTTACGCTCATCTCGATTATTTCCCTCATCCGAGCGGATGACATGTCAGGTTTTAAGAAATCGATTATGTAACCTGCTGTTTCTAGAAATTTTGGATCTTCTAAACCAAATGATATAAGATTTAAGAGTGCTTCACCTAATACCCCTTCTATATCGTGCGTTGAAGGATCTAGTTGTATAAAGTATAGATCATCTTGCTGTATCTCATTTACTAAAGGTTCAAGAGTTTTTGAGTCTTGTGCAGTAATGCTTTGTTTGCTATGTTTTGTAGGTTTTTTATGCTTTTTGCCCATAAAATTTATTAGTATTTATTTGTACCTCTCCTATTTCTTTACCCCCCGTAAAACCTAATAAACTATTAAGCAAACTGACCGATATATCTTTGTTGTGTTCAGTACCAAACAGCATTTTAAAAGTCACATCATAGGTAGGATCGCCAAATATTTCTGGCACATCTGGTTCATAGTCTTGTTTCTTTACCTTTTGAGGTGGTTTGTTGGCAGCGATTTTTTGCTCAATAGGTTCATGAATATCTTTACTAGGTTGTCGTGATGAAGGACTTATTATATTGCTATTACTGATTTGATCTTGGTCTCTTTTCATTTTTAATCAAAAATATTCTTTATTTTCAATATTTATTGTACTACAGTTGTTTTATATTTGCAAAAAACGAAAAATTTTTATTATATTATAAAATCAAATCAATAGAGCAAAATTAAAAGATAGGAGTAGTTAATATGGTCGTGTGCCGTAGCGAAGTTATGGGAGAGATGGCAGTAGGTCTGCCTAAGTCGGTCACCAGAAATTGTCTTCAAACCGCCTCAGGCGTCTGTTATTAAGAGTAACGGTCGTGAGTACGTGAAGAAAATCAGCTTAAGCTGGTGAGGTATGAATTAGAAAGACGAACGTAAGTGAACCTGTGATGACGCATCGTAAAGTTGCTAGTACAACATCAAAACCAAGAGCGGACCATACCTTTGGGATAAATGGTTCTGTCGCATCTATTTTGAGCTTTGAATTTTGCTACAGAATTTAGGTTTCTATGCTGCCATTAACATAGCAAAATTCTCGAAAGTAGAAATATTATTATCGGAACCAATAATTTGATTTTTCTGTATCATACGAACATTTTCAATTCCTGTTATATTCACCTCTGCTGAATCAAAGCTTTTAAAGCCCAACATAGGCTTGGCTGGCTTTTTTGATAAATCCGTGGTCCTGTTCCACTACATTATTAAGGTACTTATTTTTTTGTCGGATTTCTGTCTGTTGATCTTCTGGTAGAATATCATGGGTATAGTTAAGTGCTGATATATTGCTGCCACTTTTATCAATAGCAATTTTCTGGATTGTTGTTATTTTTGAATGCTTTAAGAAAGAACGCTTTTGCACCCTCTACATCCCTTTTTCTCTAAGCAAGAATTCAATTGTATTGCCTGATGAATCAACAACTCTATATAAATATACCCAGGCGCCTTTCACCTTTATGTAAGTCTCATCCATTCTTCAACTACTACTGACTGGTTTTTTGCTTCTCCTAAACCGCATATCGATTAGGCTAGCAAACCTGATTACCTGCCTTTGCAATGTAGCATGATCTATCTTTATACCCCGGATGATAGCCATTTCTTCTAAATCACTATAACTAAAAAAAAACTACACTTCATATACACAAATAGCATTATTATTTCTGGAGAAGAACAAAAGCCCTTAAAATATTTGCGTAATTTTGCTGAAATATGGAACGGCATAATTATCTTTTTTCAGCATTATGGCACTATTTTTTTCACGTTCAACAGATGCGACAGAACCAAAACTTTTTAGGTTTTATCGTATTTTTATCTTAGGTTATGCAAGAAGTCTATTGTTAAAGTAATTAACAAAATATTGACTATAATATTTTGATCAAGTATCATTTTCTTAATAAATTAATTATATCTTAATCAATCAATTAAAATGAAAAAAGGGCACTAGAAGACAAAGACGAAACATCTAGCAATAACACTAAAAAACAAAAATCTAGTCAAGCAGATGAAATATTTGAAATTTTAAAGGAAGGCAACTTAGATTCGTTAGAAAAGTTTATTCAAAACAAGACAATCAACTTTAAAGTTACTGACGAAGAAGGTTTTAGTATTTTTGATATTGCCGCAGCTAATAATGAAATATTAGAACTTGTTTTAGACGAATGGCATAAGGGAAAAAACAACCCAGGTTATGCTAGAGATAAAAAAAGTAGTATGTTTTACGTTAAAGCCTTTAAAAAAGCTATTGAAAATCAGCATTTACCATCCGTAGAAAGTTTTTACAGGCATTATGTTCCTAGCCATAAGGTATCTTTTGACTATACGCCTATGAACATCGTTCCAGAGAAGCATTAAAATTTTTAATAAAAGCAAAAATAGTAGCAGAAGATAAGGAGTCTCTTAATTTGGCTCTTAGTTTAGCTGCTAAATATGGGTGCTGTGAACTTATTGCAGAATTAGTTACAAAGGGAGCTGATGCAAATTTCCCAAATAACTCTCAGACTCCATTGCATCTAGCTGCAAAGGAAGGATGTATAAAGACAATTGAAGCTTTATTAGAGGCTAGAGCTAAAGTTGATGTAGAAAATGATCGTCTCCAAACACCTCTGCACTTAGCAGCAGAAAACGGACAGGTAGAAGCGATTGAAGTTCTTGTAAAGAGCAAAGCTAAAGTTAACGCAATGGATAATAACCGACAAAGACCGTTGCACTTAGCAGCAGAAAATGGAAAAATCGATGCTGTCAAAGCCTTAATTAAAGGAGGAGCTAAAATTGGTTCTCTAGAGTATAATGGAAATACGGCTTTACACTTTGCTGCGAAAGGGGGGTATACTGATATAATTAATCTTTTAATTGAAAAGCACCCCAAGATTAATTTAGGAAATAAAGAAGAAAAAACTGCTCTTCACTTAGCCGCAGAAAACGGGCATCTAGAGGCAGTTAATGCTTTGATAGGAATAAAAGTAGTTAATCTAAATTCACGAGATAACATGTCAAGGACTCCATTACATCTGGCGGCGGGAGGTGGCAGCTTGGATGTATTTAAAGCTCTTATAAGCGCTGAAGAAATTGAGCTAAACCCAATAGATGATTCTGGGATGATTCCTTTGCACATGGCAGCCGAAGGTCCTTTAAATAAAACAGATATAATTAAACTTTTAGTTGACAAAACCCCCCAAATTATTAACGCAGTAGATAATAAAGACAGGACAGCATTGCATTTAGCTGCCGACAGGACAGCATTAAATGACGAAGACACAGAAGGTCAAAGCGTGAAATACTTAATTGAAGCTGGTGCTCAAGTAAATTTAAAGGATAAACTAGGTAATACACCTTTGCATTATGCTTCAGAACGACATATCGCTGCAGTCCAAATTCTGCTTAGCAATAATCCTGACATTAATGATAAAAATGAAGATTCTTACACGCCTTTATTCATAGCTGCAAAAAGTAAAAATGTAAATATAGTTCAAGCCTTAATCGATAAAGGGGCAGATGTAAACATACCAGATAGATATCTCCAGAACCCATTACACCTATGCTCCAACGGTGATTACTACGAAAGTGATAAAGACAAAATTGTTGAGATGCTTCTTAAGGCTAAAGCCGATCCCAATGTAAAACATGACGAAGGTTATACACCCTTACATATGGCCGCGAGTGTAGGTAATAATACAGTGGTTAAAATGCTAATTCAAAGGGGAGCTCAAATTGATGCTAAAAATTCAAATTCAGAAACACCTTTATATATAGCGGTAAAAGATAAGAAGTTAAGTACCACCAAAATTCTGCTTGAACGAGACGCTAATCCAGATATAACAAAGGTTAACCAAAATACATTAGAGAAAAAAACTGCACTTGAAGTAGCAATTGAAGTAAGTGATTTTAATGCAGCCAGGTTAATTATTGTTGCCGGGGCCAAAATTACTCCTGATGCTTTTTGTAATTTAAGTATTGATCAAGTGTCTAATAAAGACTTTTATAATCCTCTTGAGACTTTATGTTCAATGATACGCTTATTACATACCTCTTTTGAATTATCAAATTTTGACAAAGCTGCTCAAAACGTATCTCAGTTAAAAGAACATATGTCTCATGAAATAGAGTATGTCTTAGAGAGAGTAAGAAAAAAGATTCAAGAATATATAATTATAAATGACGACAATCAATATGAACCTGTTAATATAGTTAAATATTCACCGCAAAAGTATAGCGACCATAAGCTAGCTACCCAAATTATTATGTCCTTAAAGGAATTGAAGGAGTATATAAGGAATGAGCAAGGACCAGACCAAAGCCTATATGATCTGTATAAAAGATTAATTGACCAATTTGATGAAGAAATTAGAGGGATAAATAAAATAGCAGAAATTACATCTCCCTTTCAGTATCTTAAGCATCAATCTGAAGAAGAAGGTGAAGACGAAGATGCCCTAAGTGATGGACCAATATCAAATATAGTATCTTTTTTAAATATAGGAAATGTAGCTGATTTATTTCAAGCTTCGCCACAAAATCCTTTTGCTATATTTACTAAAAACGCTTTTATAGCTTATAAGAATAACACCATGGTACCTCAAGCAGAAATGATGAAATCTGATTCAAATATATCTGATGATGCAACTAAATTGGCTGGAGGCGGCGCTGCTGAAATAGATGACTCTATAACTTAAAACTATTTATTACAAAAAGTTTATAAATTATTTACTGGTCAGATGTCTTGCAAAAAAGATCCTTTTTGAGATTTCTCATTTCTAGAGTAAAAAATAAGCAAAAATTACCTTTAAAAATACTATTTTTATCTTAAAACTGTCTCTTGCTAAAAAAGACCTAAAAATCTATATTTATGAGTTATGAGAAAAATATAAGGAAAAAAGAACTATGTTAGTAGGTTATGCTAGAGTTTCTACTCAAGAACAAAATTTAGATTTACAAATAAAAGCTTTGCAAGAAGCTGGGTGTAAAAAATATTTACAGAGAAAGCATCTGGTGCAAATCGTGATAGACCAGGATTAAAAAATGCTCTTGAGTATATCGGGTCTCATAATAATGATATATTGGTACTATGGAAGCTTGATAGGCTTGCAAGATCTTTAAGACAATTATTAGATACAGTAGAGCATTTAGACAAGGAAGGTATAGGGTTTAAGTCTATTACTGAAAGCATTGATACTACCAGCTCAGGAGGTGAGTTAACATTTTATATATTTGGCGCTCTAGCTGAATTTGAGCGTCATATTATTAAAGAAAGAACTATGGCTGGATTTAAGGCTGCTAAAGAAATGGGTATGGTAGGGGGGCGACCCTCTTTATTAAATCCTGAAACGTAACTTATGCTAAGGCTTTATTGAAAGATAAAAAGATTACAGTAAAGGAAGCTGCTAAGCATTTTAAAATTAGTCCAGCTACTCTTTGTCAGTACTTACCTGGGTGCGTAGTGCTATCGAAGATAATGAGAAGGAAGCGAATAATTCAGTAAATTAGTATCATAGTATGGAGATTTTAATGAATCAGGTACACAGAGAAAATACATTTATTGCCCCTCAAGTCAGTATCGGATGTAGATCAGGTAGTGATTTCGAAGATGTATTATCAATAATCTCCGGAATAGAGACTAAAACATTTGATAAAAACTCCAAAATTCTTAAGACATATTCCTTAAATACAGCACTTGGTCAGATGATTGCTATTAGCGATAATCATGGTCTTTATCTTTTAGAATTCATGGATAGACCTGGTTTAGAACATAAAATTGTAAGACTTCAGATAAGGCTAAAAGCTCATATAATTCCAGGCATCACTGATTCCATCAGATCAGTCGAAGATGAACTCAAAGCTTACTTTAACGGTAAGCTTAGAAAATTTACAACAGCAATTCATCCATTGGGCAGTCCATTCCAAAAATTGGTTTGGAAAAAGCTATGTGATATTCCATATGGGCAGACATGGACATACTCTGAGCAAGCCGCATCTATAGAAAAGCCAACAGCTTGTCGCGCTGTTGCTAATGCAAATGGTGTCAACCAGATTGCAATTGTTATTCCATGCCATCGGGTTATCAATAGCAATGGTAAACTGGGAGGATATACAGGTGGTGTTAGACGTAAAAAGTGGTTAATTGAACATGAAAAAACTTATAGATGATAGGTTGTTGAATCTTAGGTAGTGGTAACAAATCTCTAATGCTGGATGCTTGATTTCATTAACGAAGCTGCGTGGATTTGTTTTGCTAAGTCTGCTATTAAGTATGCAATAAAATCCCATAAATTAGGTTGTTCTAAAGTTGACCTTTGTTCAGCTGGAAGAAAACGTAACATTTCCCCTTTAAATTCTCTAGCTATTTGAGAATTGCTTGTTAATGAATTTCTTCGTTCATTAAATGACTCTAAGAAGTCTTTGAAGGTGCGATTGTGGTCCATAATTTTACTAGGAAGTAATGATAATCTAGGTTTAATTCCTTTTTGATGAAGCCATAATATATCCCACAGGTCACGATATTTTAAACGATTAGGTCTGAAGGCAAAAGCAAGCAGTTTGTCTGCATAAATTTCTTCAAGACTTTGAGCTTGAATGATTAAGCCACTGGTACCCATATCAACCATGTAGGGATTTAATAGGACCATCGGACGTTTTTCATATGAAAGTATCGAACAAATATCTATATTAATACGCTGAGCTGGTAAATGCTTTTGCTCAGGTCTTGTTTCAACTTTTATCTTCCAAGTGTCTACATTTTGTTTATCTTCTTGTGGCTCGCTTACTTGAACTACTAATCCATATTTTTCTTCAAGACTAGAGGCAAGTATTTTTCCCATTGAAGATAAATTATCTCTTGTAAATTCAAAACCACCAGTAAAATCTAAATCCTCGCTTAATCTAATACCTCCATAGCAGCATCTTAGACATGTTCCTCCTATGAAAGTTAAGCTTGTTAGTAAATTCATCTGACTTAAAATTCTTAAGATATCATGATGTAGAAGCTCCTTTTCTACTACTGTTCTAAGTGAAGATAACTGAGGTTGATTTCTTAATGCTTCTGTTACTAGCTGATCAAATAAATTCATTTGCTACATTCCAATCAATTAAATCAAGACTACGATGAGTTCTTTTCATATCTTCTAAAGCTAATTCAATGTTAGCACGCCATAACTTAGCGTTGTTATCATAGTTAAGCTTACTCATTACTTCAATTGGCTTTCTATTGGTATGTATAAACTCTATTGTTCCAAAATGACAGCATGAGATTGTGCTGCTTCTGCCTGAAGACATAATAAAAACCTGATTAATGGGAATTTGTGAAATGATTCCAGCATCGCTTAGGACAGTTTCTAGGCTAATATAGTTAAACTCGTTAGATCGTAATAAACTTGCTACATGAAATAATATAAGTCCGCTACTTTGTGCAATTAGATAACTATAAGCGTATATGTTTCTACAGATCCTTGTTAAACATCCTGATTTTACTGCTCTAGAAAGTAATGTCTTAAAAGCGTTATCGGATAAATTAAGAAATAAAGGTCTTAAATCTTTAGAAGTAAATAAATAGCGTCCTGGATTAGTGTTTTTCATAAGCCAATTGTTTAAATATTTACTTGGTTGCATAATTGAGTTATTCTACAGTAAGTTACATTAAATGTAACCTAATGTACAGGATGATGCAAGTAATATCTTAATTATTTATGCAACAAAGTTAGGCATAGTGACAACTATAAGACGTAAAAGGAACACCTTGTCCTAAAAATGCTCTATAAACACAGTTGGCCTCATACGGCCTAACAGAACTTTTTAAAGAATCAGAAAATATTAGTAAAAAACCATGAAACCTGAATCAAAGAAGCCTTAAGGAAGAAGCTCATACCTTAATGGATTGGCCACAATAAACTTATCTAAGAGGCATTGACACTATTTTTTCGCTTTTCACGAGTTCCGTCACGTTGGGCCATATAGTAACTAAATGTAAATATATTAAAAAATTATTTTTAATTTTATTAATTGAATGTTATTATTTAACTATATGTGTTAGTAATGCGATAAGAAATTGAGTCAAAATCCTTTGAATGAACCAATCTAACTATTAATTAGCCTTAAATCACCAAGGATCATATGCGCGCAAAAATATCACACCATAAAACTAATCTTTCAAGTTTTGCAATTTCTACCAATCAATCCGAACCCCAAAATCAAGAAGCAACACTCGATGTTACAGAGTATTGTGGCTATCCAAACATAATCGTTAACACACAAGGAGATGGAGAAATTGAAGTTACTTATATAGACCGCTTAGTGAAGGTTTCACAAGTCATAATAGATATTAACAGTCAAATTCAAAAAAATGCACTTCAAGGTGGATGTAAAGAAACGAAAGGAGAGGCTCAATTATTGATTCAATCAATCAAGCATTTAAAAATTTTTTCTATTAAAGAAATTATAATAGATGGAAATTTAATAGATGATAAATTAGCAGGCTGTAATGTTACGATTATAGCTCCTAAGTGGATAGTAACAGGCGATTATTCTATTAATCTAAGAGGCCAAGATGCAAAGGAACATACTGACTTCGTCGCATCAAATGGAAAAGATCCTGGTGATCCGGGCAGAGATGGGGAACCTGGGCTAGCAGGAGGAAGTGGTGGTAATTTTTGGGGTATGGGGACAAAATTTATTAACTTAGAGAAGTTAACCATAAATGTTAGTGGCGGTAAAGGTGGTAATGGACAAAAGGGAGGTAATGGCGCTAAAGGTCAAGATAAAGATATACCCCAGACAAAAGATAACATAGAACTACTTGAGTGGGTAAAATATGGGATCCCTCAATTAATAAAAAAAATAGATACATTAAAAAGTACAATTTCCTCTGAGAAACTCGTATCACTCTTAGGTCCAAGTTATGATAGGAAGCTTGCAAATACAATTAAAGCCATTAAGTACGAAAAGGCTAGAATTGTTAAGGCCCTTGCTTTAGAGTCAGAACTACCTAAAACGCTGTATCAAAAAAAATTTAATAGTTTTTACAATGCAATAACAAAACCTTCTTTTTCTCATTTTTCCTCCCAATCAAACAAAGCAACAGATCTGTATTCTACATTTGAACATCTTTCATTTCTTGTAATACCAGATATATGTTCAGGGGGAAATGCAAGTAAAGGAGGTAAAGGTGGGATTGGGGGAAAATCAGGTACATGCGATATAATACTTCTAGGCCAAGAAACTTTGAACTGTAAAGTAATAAATGAAAGTGGAAAAAACGGTAGTGATGCTGATCATGGTATAGCGGGCCCACCAGGTACCATAACTATCAACGGAGATGATATAACTTGTCCCTATTATCCTATCAATCTTGAAGGTGCAATACCAGCAGAAAAAAATTATATAAACCAAGAAAAGCCTTCAGATATTAAAGCTCCAAACTCTATAATTAGCTTACTAGATTATCATATTTTTGCCCAACATGCCGTAAATCACAGTTTATTTAATTCTTGTTGCCAAAAATTTACAAACATTTCAACGGAGAAAAGAGAACTCATTAGTTACTTCTTAAGTAATATTAACCATCTTGATGCTCTTATTGAAGATATAAGCATAGAAATAAATGTAGAAAAATTTTTTGAAAGGGACATAGAAAAATTTTTAGCAAAAGCTGAAAAAAGTACTAATGATCTAGAACAAAAATACCTTAATTCAATATATCATCAAAACATTGATAAAGAAATTAAACAGAAAGAAATAGAGATTCAGGAAGGGCGAGTATCTATTATTAAATTGACAAAAAATATTGATTCTATTGTAAATATATTGGACGAAATACCATACCTGGAACAAATAGATAGAGATATGGCAGATGCTATGGATAATATAATAAATTTGTTATTAACAAAACAAAAGCTTGAGAAAGAGAGTATTAAAAATGCAGTACTAAGAACTATACAAATTACTGCACAAATCACTGGTCTTATAGTGGGTATTTGGTTTCCACCTTCTGTACCAATCTTTTGTCTAATTAGTAACTGCACTGAGTTAATCAAAAAACCAACTTTTAGTACTGGAGAAATAATAAATTCGTTCGAGACTTTGGCAAAGCAATATTCTGAACAAAAACACTTGCATGCAGAGAAAAAAAATGAAGAATCAGAATTTGACTCTCTTGTTAATTCATGTAAAACAATATTTAACAGCTATAAAGACAAAGAAAATATAAAACCAAAAGAAATTATTCACAATTTAAACGAGTTATTAAAGCGCTTAGCAGAAAATAGAGAAAATATAATTAAGTATTTCAAAAGATATTTAAGAGAGACAATTAACGAGATAAAAGTTGAAATTAAAAATTCGGCTAATAAATCTAGTGTTGCATTAGAACTGGGTAAATTGGAAGTTACAAGCCACCTTATTAATATTCTAAAAGAAATTGAAGTTAACATAAAAAGATCTGATTATCAAAGTAAATTTAAGGATGCAATAAAACATATAGGGAGTATACATTCTACTGTAACGAAAATATGCGAAGAGTTGAAAAAACATCTTAAGGATCAGAAAGACTTGAGAGAAAAAGATACAGATGCTAATAAGAGAGTATATATGTTAACTGACGATATATCACTTCAAGATAAAATAGTTGAATGGCATACATTACTATTACAAAATAAAACCTTAGAAATGCACCAAAAAATACATTCTATACTGGAATGTTGGTCATTTCCTTTTATGAAAGAAATTTTAGAAAATTTTAACTCACATACAGACTACATAGAAAATACCAAATCTTTAATCGCAGCAGCAAGAAACAGTATCGATAAAATAGTTCCGAATTATACATATGACGCTTCCTATGTTATTACCTATGAAGACGATCAAGACTCAAATAAGCTAAGGAATTTATTGGAAGGAGCATTAATACATTTGGAGACTAAAATCCCAAAAGACGAATACCGCTACATAATTAAGTGTAGAAAAATAAACATTCAAATTGAAAATTCTTCAAATAAATATTTTCAACGATATCTGAATGAAGGAGAAATAACATTATCCCATAAAGGCGTATCAAATTATAAGCACACAGACCAAAACATATACCGAGTCAAACATAATCCATTTAAATTAAAATTTAAGCTAAGTTCTAAAGTCTCATACGGAGAAGAATTTGACGGATTTGCTAAGGAAAATTATCAAATTCTTAGCCACACATTTAAGCGTATGCTTGAATGTTCTTTAGAGGAAAATGCAATATTTAGTCCATATGCTGAATGGGAAATTCAGGTTAAATGGGAAAAACCAAAAATAAGCAAGATATCTTCTGCCATTAGTAGTAAACCTGAATGGACCAGATTTGTACGAGAATTATCCAAAACCACTATAAAGTTCAGAAGCGAGGTTAAGTATATTGAAAGAGAAGAAGTAAATATATCCTCCTTAAACTTAGATGATTATACGATCCTTGAAAGAGTTGCTGATACAACTTACTATGGTCAAGAATCCCAAAAGGATAATCAGACAATCTCAATATTATGTAGTTTGACATACATAATAGGTGATATCTTTAGCAATAGTGGGGGGGGATCTACAGGTCTGGATAAGCTATCTCATCCAGAGAAGGAGAGAAGTTTAGAGTCTATAGTTAACCGCTTTAATCGAGGAGAGTCACCAGTAATATGTATTTATAATGTCAATAATTTACATTGGGTTGTTATTGCCCTAGTAATAGATGATAAAAGTGACAGGGTAGCTTTATATAAAGACTCATATGGGAAAGACAATAAGGATTTACAATCAGAATTACTAGATCTTGGAATAGCTCGGTTTATATATTCAACAACAAACGAACAAAAAGACAATAAATCAGTTTGCGATGTTTTTGCTCTTAAGAATGCAGAAATAATTACTCAAAAGCTCCAAGATACCGGAGAAAAATATAAGTTTATTAATGATTTTAGCAATTACAGCGAATTTTACAATTTGGATCAAATAGGAGGTCTTAAAGAGAAAAGACTCATTGAGAAGTATATAATCGATAAGTACAGAGAAATTAAAATAGAAAAAATCTTAGAGAAATTAAAATTATTATGTAAAACGCTTGAAGAATCTACTGGATGTAGAGTTAAACTTATCAAACAAGGTGAGGAGATTAATATGCATGAGTATGAAAATCTAATAGCGCTTGAAACAATAATAGAAAATTTAAATACAGATCGGTTTAATTATGCTTATGGTTACACAGTAAACTATAAAATATACGTAACTAAGGATTTAACATCAAAAACCGATGAAATAAAAGAAAATTTCGTTGATATCTTCAAAGTAGATCCTAATCAAATTCAACTGGAGGGTGATGCAAATATTCCTTTTGTCCCGCTACCTGAACCTATAAAAATTGAAGGAACTCCATATATACTACCTGAGGAATATCCAGAAGCTTTATCAGAAATAAGAGAGATGCAGACAACATCTAAACAGCCATTTTGTATATTTAAGTGTAAAGGAAATTTGGAGGATACCCAAATTATTGTAGTAGGTTTACCAGAGCTAAGAAAATCGTTGCATATTAAAGATAAATCTAAGATAAAACGTTTTGAAGAAATATATTCTGACCTTTTTTTCGAAGATATGCAGCAATGGATTAATGAGTGTAAAGAACTTGATATCAAAGATGAAAATGGCCAAACTTTCTTGCACCACGCCGTCTTGAACAATTGTGTGAAGGCAGTAAGTCTACTGTCTCAGCAGAAGACAATCATCAATGCTCAAGATAACAATGGCTTTACCCCTTTACACCTAGCCATACAAAATGATTATTTAAGTACTATAGATCTTCTTATTCCTCTTGCGGATCTTAGATATTCGGATCGTGACGGATGGACCGCGCTTCATTGGGCCGCGTGGAGTGACAATATTGAAGCAATGCAACTTATAACAAAAGCAATAGATAATGGTACGATATATATAGATATAGATGCTATAGATAATGATAGAAATACTCCTTTACATTTAGCTACATATAATGGTCATAAAGAAGTAATAAAATTGCTGATAGAAAAAAAGGCAAATCCTAATGTTCAAAATAGTCAGGGAAGTACTCCTTTACACTTAAGTGCGCTATGGGGATATGATGAGGTAGTGGAAATCCTTCTTGATAAAGAAGCTAAACTTGAGATTAAAGATAATAAAGGTAATACTCCTTTAAACCACGCTGCATACAATGGTCATATAGAAACCGTGAAAATTTTATTCAACAAGGGGGCTAACCTTAATGTTAGAAGTCATTATGGCTGGACTTCTTTGCACTATGCTGTGAGAAATGGCCATACAGAAACTGTGAAATTTTTACTAGACAAGGGAGCTAGCCTCGAAAATGCAGATGAATATGGTTGGACTCCCTTAACCTGTGCTACACACTATGGTCACCTTAATATTGTAAAGGAACTACTAAACTATAAAGCTAACATTGAGGCTATCACTAAGGATGGCTATACCCCTATTCTTATGGCTGCGCGAGAGGGGCGTCTTGATATTATAAAAGAACTGCTAAATAATAAGGCTAATATTGAGGTCGCAAATAAGGATGGCATGACCTCCTTATTTGAAGCGGTATGTAATGGTCACTTTCAGATAGCACAACTTCTTCTTGATAAAGGAGCTGATCTTGAAGTTAAAGATAATAAGGAGGGGAGAACTCTTTTGCACTACGCCGTAGAGAATGATCATATAGGAGCTGTAGAGTTTCTTCTATACAAAAGAATTAACATTGAAGCCACAACAAGAGAGGGCAATACCCCATTGCATTTAGCCGCAAGAAATGGCTATACAGAAATTGTGAAGCTTTTAGTAAGCAAAGGAGCTAACCTTGAGGTCAAAAGTCATTATGGTTGGACTCCTATACACTATGCTGCGAGAAACGGCTATACAGAAACTGTAAAATTTTTACTAGATAAGGAAGTTAGTTTTGAAGATGCAGACGAATATGGCTGGACTCCTTTGCTCTGGGCTACACACTATGGTCACCTTTATGTTGTAAAGGAACTACTAAATTACAAAGCTAAAACCGATGCTGTAACTCAAAATGTCTGGCCTCCTTTACTTGTAGCTGCATTGCGTGGACATTTTGACATTGTAAAGGAACTACTAAACTATAAAGCTAACATCGAAGCTACAACTGAGGATGGCTACACCCCTATTCTTGCAGCTGTACAAGGAGGCCATCTTGATATTGTAAAGGAACTACTAAACTATAAAGCTAACATCGAAGCTACAACTGAGGATGGCTACACCCCTATTCTTATGGCTGCACGAGGGGGACACCTTGATATTGTAAAAGAACTGCTAAATAATAAGGCTAATATTGAGGCCGCAAATAAGGATGGCATGACTCCCTTATTTGAAGCGGTATGTAATGGTCACTGTCAGATAGCACAACTTCTTCTTGATAAAGGAGCTAACTTTGAGGCTACAACACAAACTGGTGATACTCCCTTACACTGTGCTGCAAAAAATGGCCATACAAAAACCGTAGAGAGTTTGCTATACAAGGCAACTAAACTTGAAGCTATAAATCCATTTTTATATGTTACATGTAAGGACCTCAGTGGTATAGAAGAGCTATTAAACTATAAACCTAATATTATTGAGGTTAGAAATAAGAATGGCGATACCTCTCTGCATATCGCTGCACAAGAAGGCCATCTTGATATTGTAAAGAAATTACTAGACTATAAGGCTAACATCGAGGCTACAAATAAGGGTGGTTGGACTCCTTTGCTTAAAGCTGCACAAAGAGGTCATTGTCAAGTGGTACAACTTCTTCTTAATGAAGGAGCTAATATTGAGGCTGCAACACAAGCTGGTGATACTCCCTTACACTATGCTGCAGAAAATGGCCATACAAAAACTGTAGAGTGTTTGCTAGACAAAAAAGCTTACCTTGAGACTACAACACAAATGGGTAATACACCATTGCATTTAGCTGCAGGAAATGGCCATGCAGCAACCGTGAAGCTTCTACTAGACAAAGGCGCCAACATTGAGGCTATAAATAATAGTGGTTACACTCCTCTTTTTGTGGCTAGGTACCATGAGTACCAAGATGTTGTGGAGGAACTACTAAACTATAAGGCTAACATCGAGGCTGTAAGTAATATTGGCTATAATACCATAAAGCTAGCGGGTGATCGTGGGCAGCAGATACTAAAAAATTTCAAACAAAAAGATACTCATATAGCAAGCTCAGACACAGAAGCCATAGGTAAGCTAAGTACAAGTTACGGAATGCAAGAATTATTAGGATCAGTAGATGATGAAATGACCTCAACGGCACTAGTTATGGGCAATATAGCAGAACCTAGTAATCCTATGGAGCCTCCTTCTCCTTGATACAGGCATGCTTCCAATGTCATGGGCACATATCAATATGCTTGGAGAGTATGATTTTTCGGAAGAAAAAATGAGAGATTCATGCGAAATTTTACCTACCAAAGCTATTGCATGAGGCCTAATTTTAGCAATAAAAATAAACCTTTGGATCATAATCAGATATGAATAGCTATGAAGCAAAAGTTTAATCAAAATATATCAATTATATTAAATTTTCAAAATTCTACTGCGCGTTCCATACCTTTGAGCCGCTGAAGCCAAGGTTGTATCAAGCAAGTACCATATTTAAGACTTTGATAAATACAAAGCCAAGAGATATTTTATTCCAAAAAGTGCTAAGTACCGTGAATTAAGATATTTTTAAAGCTTAGAGGTCTAAGGTCCAGGGGAATGTATTGGGTACGCAAAATAATTATGCACAAATAACGCAATTTATTTCTGCGCGTTACAGCAATCGACTTTTGAAAATGACATTTTGATTGAAGATAAAAAGTATAAAAAAGGAACGTTTGTTATACATAAAATTGATAAAGAGAATATTTTTACATCTTCGGGAAATATTATTAGGTTTTAGTTGTTATTTTATATGTTGGTTAAAGAACCTAAGTAATGCACAATGTATTTAGAAAGATTTTAATATGTTTTACATATGCAACCAACTTTTGAAACTGAAACAACATCTCAAGAAAACAACAGTGGTCAAATGGACGTGCCATATAATATGGATATACATGCTTCTGCAAAAGCAGGAGATATTGAAACACTGAAACTTATAGTAAACCAGGGAATTAATATAGATCTGCAGGACAAAGATGGTAATACCCCTCTTTGTATAGCTTCACAAAATGGTCATAAAGGGGTAGTAGAGTATCTTTTAAGTAAAGATGCAAAGACAGATCTTGTGACCATAGATGGCGATACTGCTTTACATCTGGCTGCAGAAAAGGGCCACCACGAAGTAGTGAAGTATCTTTTGGACAATCGAGCAGATATTGAAGCTGCACAAGAAGGCGTAACGCCTTTACATCGAGCTGCAGCAGGTGGTCATTATGAAGTAGTAAAATATTTCTTGAAGAAAGGAGCAAATATTGAAGCTAAAACTGGTAATGAGACAACTCCTTTACTTTGGGCTGCTGAAAATGGTCATTCTGAAGTAGTAAGGCTTCTGCTAGATAACGGAGCAGAAATTGAGGTTAAAAATTGTGAAGGATATACTCCTTTACTTTGGGCTATGGAAAGAGATGACTCTGAAACCTTAAAGCTTCTATTGGAAAAGGGAGCAAATGTAGATGCTACAAACGAGAGCGGTAATACTCTGTTGTTTTTAGCCATAGAAGAACAAGGCAGTGCTAGGTTGGTAAAGTTGCTACTAGATAACGGAGCAAACATGGATGTTACGGATAAGGATGGCAATACCCCTTTACACTTAGCTGTAGTAGGTGCTGATCATGAAATAGTTGAGCTACTTTTGGATAAAGGGGCAGACACTGAAGCTTTAGATTGTGAGGGTCGTACTCCCTTAGTTCGTGCTCTAGATTGGAATCCGTGCTTAGGGGTAATAAAGCTTCTATTGGATAACGGAGCAAGTATTGATAATGATAGCGCAACTCTCCTGTATTTGGCTACATTGAGCGACAACTATGAAGTAGCAGAGCTTTTGCTGGATCGTGGTGCTGATATTAACGCTATGGAAGACGGTGAATCTGCATTACATATGGCTGTTAAAAGTGGTTATCATAAAGCAGCAAGGTTTTTATTGGACAAGGGGGCAAATGTTGATGCTATAGATAGCTGTGATAAAACACCTTTGCTTTGGGCTGTAGACAGGAATGATGCAGAAATGGTGAAGCTTCTATTGCATGCGGGGGCAAATACCGAAGTTACGCTTCGTGATAGCGATACTCTTTTACATTGGGCTATAAAAAAAGACGATACGGAAGTGGTAAAAATCCTTCTGGATAAAGGAGTAAACCTTGATGCTAGAGATAATTATGGTAAAACTCCAATGCATATGGCTGCTCAAATGGGAGGGATAGAGATAATGGAGCTATTGCTAGAAAAGGGGGCGAGGGGTGATGCGAGAGATAATCGAGGTGAGATGCCAATTCATTATGCTGCTGGGATGGGGTATGAAAAAGTAGTAAGAATACTTTTGGATAATGGAGTAAAAGTTGATGATACCGCATCAAATAGCAAAGCAGCTTTGTATATCGCTGCCCGAAATGGACATCTTGAAGTGGTAGAGCTTCTTTTAAATCGAGGAGCAGCAATTGATGCATCCACGATGAGTGGTAAGACTGCTTTGCACGTTGCTGTACAAAATGGTCACTTTGGAGTGATAGAATTTCTTTTAAATCAAGGAGCAAAAATTGATGCTTCAACAGAAGATGGCTTTACTTCTTTGCATATTGCAGCACAAAAAGGGTACATTAAAGTAGTCAAGTTTCTATTGAACTATAAGGCAAATGTTGATGTTAAAACAATAAATAATCACACCCCTTTACACCTTGCTTCGGTTCAATGTCACCATGAAGTAGTAAAATGTCTTTTGGATAATAAGGCAAAAGTTGACTCCATAGATAATTATGGCAACACTTCTTTGATCTTAGCTGCACGCGGTAGTAATGATGGTGAAATGTGTAAGACAATGCGTTATTTGTTAAAAGCTAAAGCAGATGTTAATACGCAAAACCAAGATGGCAGTACTGCTTTGGATTATACTATCCTGGAAGAAAAATCAGCGTCTATTTTAATTCTGTCCAGCGAAGAAGGTGCAATAAATTTGAATGACTTAAACTTATCTAAGCTAAGAAATAATATTAATTCCCTTATCAATGTAGAAAGCTGCAATCCTTTAGAAAAAGCTATGGGATTATTAAACGTGCTAGATGCTTTAACGGAATCAGATAAAGCATTTGCAGGAGAAATAAGAGGAATTATTGGTGCAAAACTAGTGTTAATAATTCAAGAATCTATTACTCCAATAATTCAAGAATCTATTGAAGAAATAAGGCTCGAAGAAGATAATTTACTACAACAAGCAATCCCACCACAAAAAGATATTTTACCTATACTTAAAGAAAATGACAATTTGCTTAAGCTTAAAAGACTGCATGAAAGCTTGGAAAAAAAAGAAAATGTAAAAAGTTTATTGGATAATCTATCACCTGGATGTTTGGACAAATTACAGAAATCTTTTATTTTAGCGAAAGCCCTAGAAAAAAACGTTCTTAAGCTACATTGTAACTCACTGAAAAAAGCTGCAGAAGGTTTTACAGCAAAGCTTAATGAAACTTCCAAATCTGCAATTCAACAATCAAAATTGTTTGATGTTAGTAATGCTGATGGTGCAGTAGAAAATATAACTTCTTTTCTAGGTCTAAAAGATCAAGGGAGCCTGCTCCTTGCATTTAAGTTCACAAAAGCTGAAGATTTAGATAATCACTCTTCTAAACGCTCTAGACATAGTGAATTGTGCGGTGAGGCAGTCGAAAATGATGAAGATATTCAAGCTTCTAAACGTCAAAAATTCTTGGACCAATCTGTTAGTGCAGACTCTATCCTTTCATGTGAAGCAGTTTATGCATTAAATGATTCAGGTAATGTAGATCAAGGATCAAGTTTACATCTGTTAGGTAACACGCACGCATCCTCAGGTGCTGTTCTTGATTATGATATCCAAAATTAGATCTGTTTTGCCCTATCTGATGCAGTGATGGTCCTTTAGTATTTAGATCTGCAATATCATACTCAAAAATTTGATTTTACGAGCATATGAACATGAATATCTAAAACCTAACTAAGCACTACTTTGCGATTAATGCTATAATGAAATTTATAATCTTATAATATTTAATTAGTTTATGCTTAAACCTAAACAACAAAAAATGATACAAAATCTTAAATTGCATAATAGAGTAACATCAGACCTAAAAACTAATCATAACCTTTTAATAGGAGCTTTACGCCTCTTATTAGTTCATTCAATTCAGGACCAATCTTATCTTGAAACAGTTAAAGCAATACTTAACTTTTTCCAAGTCAATCTGGAGCAAGAAGGGATTTTGTCGATGGAAGTCAAGAAGTCGATAGCAGAAAATTTAAGAATCTCATTAAGACAAGCTACTGATGAAATTTGTAGTATGATAAATAATAGCCGACCTGTAGGTTTTTCTGTCAGTCTCGAAAAATTTAAACTTTTATTTAAATTTTTAAGCGTTGAATGTGCATACGAATTTTTAGGTATTCAGATTGGAATAGAACCAGAGTATTTTTTAGAGAGAATTTTAATTAACAAAGTTAGTTATAGGAACTATTGTGCTAAAAAATGTAAGGGAATAAATATCAATGATAGCAAATATAATCCTAATACGTTTACAGCTCAAGCCCCATGTTTTACAGATCAATATTTAGCTGATATGTTACATAAACTTCTGATAGGCCAAGCTTTAAGAAATTATGAAATTGAAAGGTTATTTGATATACCTAACTTAGCTTCTAAGCTAAATCCAGACCAAGAGAAACAAATTCAGAAAAGAATTTTGAATGATGCTATGATATATTGGCAATTGGTTGATTCTATAGATGAACTTCAAAAATTTACGAATATAGTAACACGTCATCCTACTTGCATCAAAGATTATCCATTTTTATTAAAAAACAAAATTCTTCTTCTGGATAATCATAATACCGAAGCTGTTTTGAAGAGTTATTTATCTCCGATAAAATTAGAACTTTTAAGAGATTTAATAGTTGATATAAAAAATACTGTTGATAAAATTCCGCCGCAAGAAATTGATCTAAACCTTGTAACGTTAGTCAAAAATATATCAGGAAATTTGGAGCGTTTTTGTTTTGAAAAACATTTCAATGGCATATGCCTAGAATTAAAATCTATATCATTCGAAATGTCGGGCAATGAAACTGTTTCAACTGAAGATGCCATACTAATAGCTTTAACTTTATTCAGAAGCCACGGTGCTGATGACCTAATTTCCTTAAGAAAAAAGCACTTATTAGAAAAGTGTATAAAATTACTAGAGCCTTACTTATTATTAGATTTATTGATAAATCCAGGTGTTTTTTCTCTTCACGCGCCCATAAACCGTATTGCGATTCACCACATGGAAAAAGATAAGTTATTAGACTGGTTTATATTAAATAGACAAGTCCAAAAATCTAATGAAAGAGGAGTATTGAGTGTATACAAAAGTAATACAAATGAAATTTTAGAATCCTTGCCTCAGTCTAGCTTACTTTTTATATTAATGAAAGAAAAGTTTACAGCCTCTCAAGCAATGTTTTATGCTTACAACAATGATATCATTAGGCTCCAAGATTCATTGGACGAAGTTGAAGAATGCCCATCAATAGGTAATACTAGTTTAAACGTTGTTAAGGCAAACTTGGTATCCGCACTACTGGAAAATCAAGAAATTACAACAATAGATCCTGCAGTATGTACTATTGTAGATTCTATAAATTTTGGAGATTCTCAAACCGAAGATCAAAATCAAAAATTTCAGGAAAATTACATCATGTGTTTTATTTATCGAGAACTATCCAATAGAATCTCCCACCAAGATAAGGCTATTAAATATTTCAATAAAGCATTGAAAGATTTGCGAGCAATTAATGCAGCACATTTAGAAAGTCGATTTCGTGAGTTTGAAATAAATGAAACTAATGTGCGAGACAATCAAGCCATGGCTATCTTAGCAATTAAATACGGCCTAGATTATCAAGAATACATGGTGTACATTGAAAAAGTTTCAAGAATTACTAAAAACCAGTCTTTAATTGCAGATATATATAATTTCAAAAGACTTGTTGCTGATATTGAAGAATATAAGAGCCAAATTGATTTTGTTGATCTAGTATCGAAGGTAGCTCAAAATAACTCTATATCGAAGCTGAGCAAATCTTTAAGAGACGAATTTAATAAAGAAATAGCTGAGTCAAAGCTTTTACTACAACAGGAAGAAGCTTTATTATTACCTTTAACAGAATCTGTTGAAGATGTTAATGGCTCAAGTGAAATTGCACAAACACAAGATGCAACACCACAAGTGAGTCAACATAAGATTAAGAATTTTGAATTAATTACAAATAAAGCAACTCCAACCCAATCACAAGCACAAAATGCTTCTTTTGTAAAGATAGATCATGCTGCTATAGCTATTAAAGCTAAATCAAATGAAATTGCATATCATCTCCAACAAATTTTTCAAAAAAGTAAAGAAGCTAAAAAAGCTATATGGCATGAAATTATTCCATCTTGGTCTATAGATGGACAAAAGTATACCTCGACTAGTCCTGAGGTAGTAGGTATTTGGGACAATATTTATGCAATAATATCCCCCCAACTGTTATCAAGTATGTCTAAAAAAATACGTGAACAATGTGAAAATGCCTTTTATAAAGGGTACGCTACGAGATTTAAAGGTTCTAATGGATTTAAGTTAGTCCAAAAACTTGTATGGGAACTTAAATGTAATTTGCTCATAAGATGGGCCGTAAAATCCAAAGATATTGATGTGATAACTAAAGCAGTATTATTAATAGTTGATCATCAGACAGACCATGAAGGCATTGAAAATTTAGTAAAATTAAAACGTACCGGTAAAATAGTAGATACGATTACTTATTCTAATTTATCTCCAACAGACAAAGACGAAAAGTTATCTCAAGCAGATTATGATCTTGGTTATGGTAACGTAGATACAGATGAATCTGTTGAAGATATAGAGTATATACTTAGCGGGTGAAGCTGTTGTGAATTATGGATGATTTGTTTTATAAAAGCTGAAAAGTTGTTGAAATTTGCTTCATCCTATTTGCTCTAATTCCTGGTCTTGTAATCTGAAAATTTTGTCACTTTGCTCAGCAAGTCCAAGATTATGAGTTGCAATTACAAATCCTGTATTAGTTTGTTTAGCAATGTTTTTAATTAGATCAAATACTTCTGTCGCATTTTTGCTTTCTAATAAAATTTCTATTAAGCTTTTGGTGCGCTTGCTATCAAATTCTGGTAAGTTCTGTCCTGTAACGTAGTGTGCATCAATTCCTTTGTGCTTAAGCTCATTAACTAAAGTAGCAGAATAGTCATAATCTCCTGAATGCAATGAGTCAAAAGGAAGGGATATAAAGAAGATTTGCATTAAATTTTTATTAATTACTAGCTTACTTCAATGTAATATTCACCTCCTATAACTTGTAGATGTCCATCTTTAACTTCAAGATGAGCCTCGGGGTGGTTTATAATATCTTTTAGTTCAGAATTACTCTCAGATAAAAAATACATTACGTCTTTACCACAAAGATTTGATAAAGATAGGTCTGCATTATGCTTTATTAATTCAATTAAGCATGGAATGTTACCATTTTCTGGGGCTAATTGAGCCGGAGTATAAAAACCTATAGTATTTTGGTCAACGTTTGCACTAAAATCTTCAATCAATATTTTTAGTATTTCTGGACTACCTTTTGCTGCAACAAAGTTTTGAAAAGCAAGACATATTTTGACTTTAACATTCTAAATCGAATAGAAAAATAGTTATAAAATTATTGCTATTTCAGACGGTATCTTTTTCCCCAATTATCTAAGTTTATGTATAGAATTGTATGGATCTGTAAATTTTTATAATTATATCATAGTATTTTATATTGACATTATATAAAAAAAGTGGCATTATCTGAATAAGATAGATTTTATATTAAATATTATAGTTAAAAATTTTTATGAAAAATAAAGTTGAAAAGACATTAATGCGTACAAAATTAGGTGAAGGAGGTAGGGTGATTATACCTCTAGCCTTTCGCCAGAATTTGCATCTAGCAGTAGGAGATGAGGTGATTTTACAAATGGATAGTAATTCTATAAACATCACTACGCCATATCAAGCTTTACAAAAGCTACAAGCTAAGGTAAGGAATAACTTACAATCAATAAATCAAAATATTTCTTTAGTTGATGAATTAGTATCTATAAGACGTTCCGAAGATGAGTAATAGTGTAGTATTAGATGCATCTGCATTATTAGCTTTGGTGCAAGAGGAAAGGGGAGCTGAAAAGCTTAAACCATTAATTAGAAAGGCAGTTATGTCTACAGTAAATGTAGCTGAGTCTTTAACTGCTTTACAACGTATTAATATTCCTTCCAACGAAGCATCTTTGCTAATTAATGAAATAGTAGCTGACGTTATTCCTTTTGATATGGAACAGGCATTATATGTCGCTGATTTATATCCTCAAGTTAAACATAAGGGATTATCTTTAGGAGATCGAACTTGTATTGCTTTAGGAATGAAGCTAAAAGCTCCAATATATACGGCAGATAATGCTTGGACTGATTTAAATTTAAATGGTGTTGATATTAGGTTGATACGCTAAATCAAATGTCATTAAAATAAAAAATGGCAATAAATACTTATTATGCTCTTTCTATAAAAGAAAGCTATTTTATGTATTAATGTTACTATCAATAGATCAAGGTCTAGTGATAGTCTCTGGATATGCCAAAAATAACTGTCACGCAAATACTTTTTAAGTTTTGATAGGTATTTTATCGTTACGTCCCTAATTTTAAAGATTGAAAACAAGAGTTAGAAAAAGCTGGTTGTGAAGAGATATATGAAGAACAAGTTCTCTCAAAAGTTGCTAGACTTAATTATCGCCATAATGGGTCCACATCTTCAAAACTTTAATTATTTTAAGATCCTCAATAACTTCAAAAACCAATCTATGCTTAATAGTTATCCTTAAAGAATAAAAGCCTTTCAGTTCACCATATAATTTTTTCACAGGAGGTTTGAAGGGATTTTCTTGTATTAATAGCAATAACTTTTTAACTTTGTGGTCTAGGGCAGCTTTTTTTATATTTATATAATCTTTTTGGGATTCTTTGGTCAGAAGGACTTTATACATCTAGGTCTTTTAGTTCTATGCATTCATTCAAATCCTCTTTAGATGCTTTTTTAATTGAGTCTACTAAACCAGGTATAGATTGAAGATATAAGGTCTCTTGCATTGCTTCGTAATCTTCTTTAGTAATAAGCACTACATCATTTCTTTTGCTTTTGACATAGACTGGCTCATGAGATATTGCCACCTCGTCAATTATTTTGTAGAGGTTTGCTCTAGCTTGTGTTGCGGTAAGTAATTTCATAAAATATTCTTTTTATTATAGCGTACAATATTACGTACGTATAGTCAAGCAATTAATCATATAAAATAAAAAAGATCAAAGAGTAAGGTAGCGATAAAAGATAGCTCGAGAAATGTTAAGGGTTTTACAAATATCGTCAATGCTGATTCCGTGGTTTTTGTGCATTTTTTTAGCTGTCAAGACTTTTGGATCTGTACTCGTAGCGGATTGATTTCATAAAGAGGTCGGCCCGCTTTTATCCCCACAAACTGGCTCAGATTTATTGATTCTATAAATTCAGTTGGGCTCGAATTAAATGATCGTGAAAAATTTCCGGCTCAAATTAACTGCTCCTATATTTTAACCCGGCTCAGTTTATTTGATTTTATAATGTAATAAATACATTTAAGCTTCAGTCACTCCAGTTAAATCCTGCTCACTTTGAGATGAATCACTTATTTCGGTATATTGACCTGAAATAATATTAACAAACTTGCTGCAACAGTAATTTATCGATGATCCTAGGGAATCAAAAAAATCTAAGATGGCAGAATTGCAGTCTCTATTTAACCCTAAATCACGTTTTAGTTGATATAATTCTTGTAATTTTTTTCTTTCAAAACTATCTATAGACAACCTGCGATATTGTAAAGGAGCATCTTCATCTTCTATTTCTGATAAACCAAGTAAAATTTGATCTTTAAAATCTTTGGATTGAGGGCTAAGATTCATTGTCCATTTATTTGGAGCACATACGCCATGGGTGCCTCGAATTTCATAACCTTGTAATTTAAGATATGTATGGCAAAATCCGCAAGGCAGTTTGGAAACACCTATATAATAACTGTCTACTAAACCCACTTTTGGAAAATATAAGCTGATATTGTATTCTGCGTGCAAATTCTCTTTATTATCTAATACTACGTAATTCTCTATCCTATATTCATTTAATGTTTTATATAATACTTTATTAACATCTTGTAAAGGCCTTAGAAGCAGTTCCTTAATTTCTATATCTTTAGCTTTGGTAGAATGGGCTAGCTGAGTATATTTTTTAAGAGAATTAATTAAACCATTATATGAGTCTAATATGCTGTTATAAATTTCTTGTAGAGGTTGATTTTCAATATGTTCAAAAAAATTTAGTCTTAAATTAGAACGTGTATCTATAAATAATTTTATCTCTCTTTTAAATTCTTCGTTTTGCTCATGTACTTCTTGATTGATGACAAAATCTTTAAAATCCCTATTCAATAACAAATATAAAGCTAAAGTATTCTCTACTTGGTTAGTCGTTATAGCTTCAAATATTAACTGCAGCTGTATATTTAACAGAGGCTTATTCTGTTTCGTGATTTGGCTATTATAAGAAATATACAATATGTCTTTATACTTAAAAGTAGCGGTACAAGCTGTGGTAATGTGGAAACAACTAGCCAAGGCATCTAAAATCCTGCTGTGATAATTAAATTGATATCGATGGTCACGCTTGGAACAAACTATATAACTCATACTAATTCACTTAAATGTCCTATAATATCAGTTGTATCTTCTCCTAAATCTTCTAATTTATCCAATGTTCCGCTAAGAATATTTCGAACAGTTTGACCTTCAATGTTGTATTCTGCTTTAAACTGAGAATCAAACATTTTCATAGCTATATCTTTAGTAATTTTAACTTCATCGTCTATTCCTTTTAGGAGAATATAATTAGTATATAAATTATCCAGTTGTTTGTAATTGCTTTCATCTATATAGGTATTAAAGAATCGCCTCAAAGTATCTCGAAAAGAGTTATCTAAATCCTGTTGATAACGTACTATATAAATCTCTGCAACTTTTGCATCAAGCACTATCTTATTACGCCCATTATTATCGGTTTCTTTAATATATTTTTGTATTTTAGGTAAAGCCTGATCAAATACCATCTGTAAAGATTTTAGTCTATCCCACATATTTACATCTAATTTTTTAGGAAATTCGAATGTGTCTATAGCTTCTTTTACAGGTAGAAGGGATTCGGGAATAGGAGTGAATTTTATGTCAAAGTAATCTTTAATTTCCTGGTATTTGTCAGCTAGTTCTTTGTATCTGATCATAAATATTACCTTTCAATTGCTTTATAAGTTGATTATATCATACTTTCAGGTTACAAATAGAGAGGGATTGGAGTAAGGGATTATATAATGCCGAGTTTGTGGATTTCTTTAGCAAAATCTTGAGCTCTGTTAGGGTTAAGATGGCCTTGGAGGTAGGTCCTGATTTCAGCTGGTCTGGCGTTTAGGATCTCGCATAGTGCTTGTATGTTGTAGCCATGACGAGATAATTCAGCAGCAGGACTGTTTAAATCAGTTACAAGTACTGATTGAATAATATCAGGAGTAATTGGTTTGACACCTACTGTATACCCTTGTTCTAAGCTTCGAGAAAGGTAATGGCTGATTTGCAAAGGTGTTACTAGGCTGTTTATCAAAAGCTCCATAGCTTCAGCAGTAATGATGTCACCTTGAGTTACATCTTTGTTGCAGCATTGTTCAAACAACCATGAGCCATAATGCAGCTTATTTTCTACCCAATGATTAAGGTAAAAGATCTGAGATCTTGCGCCTATCTGTTCCATAGAAGGACGTTTAAGGTCGTTAGATAATTTAGGGTGACCAGCAAGTATAACAGCTAACTTACAATCATTGCTATAAACAAGTTCCATAAGTCTTTTGAGCGAAACAAGTGTGGGGTTCGAAGCAGAAAGCAACTTGGATAAACTAATTGATTCAAAAGGTGAAAGGCAAGGTAAAAAGAAGACTTTTGATAGGATAATAAAAATCTTTATTTTTTATGTAAGATGGAATAATCTAGTTATTGGCTTTTGAAAAGGGATAAATAAGGTTTTATATACCTTAAATAAGTGCTTTTAGCATACATTTTATATGCCAAAAATAGCCTTAAATGATACACAAAAATTATAAAGTAAATTATAATCTGGTAAATAAATCCTTCTTAATTCAATAAGTTAGCCCTGATCTATAAGATTTTTGTGAAATTGCAAGGGTTTTTAACATAAAAAAAGTAAATGGATTTTTGATGGATTAACTTAGCTTAATTGCTCTTACAACAGACATTTAAGGGGTATAGCTTTTCTGTTTAGAACCCTTAAATTATTACCCATTGTCTGTAGGCATTAACGCCTCACATAAACCCAGTTCATCACATATCACGCTCTCAGTATCGCTTATATGCTCTTGTATATATCCTAGATTATTGTCTAATTTATCGATTATTTTTGGATCAGTTAGAAATTTGAGGTTTGGAATGATTTTATCCTTAGGAATATTTAGTCCTATCAATGTTTTTATTTGAGATATTTCTCCTTTTATTTTACCTTCCAATTTACCTTCTAATTTACCTTCTAATTTAGCTGCTTCTTTAGCTTCTTTCAATTCTTTTTGATGAGCTTGCTTTTCCCTTTCGCGCTCTTTAGCTTCTTCAGCTTCTACGCTCTTAATAGCCCAGTACTCTAACTTTTGGTCATGAGTCCAATTTGACATTTCCATAATCTTATAAGCCTCTTGAATTTTTGGATGAACATCTTGCGGTATCCCTTCCATTTTATTGCAATTATTAAAAAAGTCCAACCACTCGATTTGAAATTTGCATTTTGACTTCTTTTGCTCAGAGATTTCATTTCTATAATTTTTAAAACGTTGAAGTTCAAAAAATTTCCAATGCATCTTATTTCCAGGCATTTTTTGATTTAATTCTTCAATATATGGTACTACAGTCTTCTCATATTCTTTATCTGGTTTATCTATAAGCTGTTCTAAAGAATAATCACGAATAAATAAATCCTCCTTAGCGATAACTAAAATATATGTATCTCTCATTTTCAAATGATATAAAGCGGATTCTCCCTCTTTAACTTGTCCAGCTATGATTTTAGCCATGTACTCTTGAGTACGAGGCAGAAAATATCGCTTATAACCTCTTTGCATTTCTATAGCTATCTCTTTACCTTCTTTAGTAGTACATCTAACATCTACAGTGCTTTTAACTCCTTCAACATCATCGTGATTTATAGCTGGATCTATGACTTCTAAAGATACTATTAGATTATCCCCTTCAAAATTTAGTAGACTATTTAAAAAGTGAATTATTAGCTGCTCATTTCCTTTTTTAAAAATCATTTTAAATGTTTTATCATATGTTGGATCGGCAAAAATCTTAGATTCAGACAAGTTTTTCTCGTCTAAACCGGCTTCTTCAGCATTCCTTTTATTAGTCATAAATTTAGTTTTTAGAATTTTATTGTTCATATGATAGTTAAAAATCTAAATTTTTTCTAGCTGCTTTATTACATCTTTAGGAGCTTTTGGTCTAATTTGGCTTTTCTTTTACATGCCAAGCTCTGCAAAAGTGTGGTTTGAAGCAGAAAGAAACCTGGATAAACTCATTACCTCAAAAGCTGCTCTGCAAGGTTGGAAAGAGACTCTTTTTCTTATCCAAAACTAGCATATAAATTTTGTGTAGATTTTGAGTGTTTGTAATACCTAAGGTAATGCTTGAGCCAACTATTAGCTTCTTCAATCGAGGAAGGTTTTTGAAAATGATATAAAGATTCCAGCTGATTTTGTACCGTGTTAAAGGCTCTTTCTACTTTCCCTTTAGATCTAGCTGTCACTCTTCTTCCATCACTACCCGCTGGCATGTGAGTGCGCAATGTTATACCTAATTGTTTGCATACTCTCTGAAATACTAAACTTTTAGCAACTGGGCCATTATCCGTATAAATCATTGCAGGAATACCTTGGAATGGCAAGCTCTTCTCTGATTTGGCTGACATAGCATTAAACAAAAACTTCAGTGACATCAAAACATTCTCTCCTTCACTTAAATGGTATTCCTGATACATCGCGCCACTCCTATCATCTACTACGCTTGCAAGTATTACTTGCTTATCTTTACCGAAATTATCTTTGATATGTTTAAATCTGAAGGGGTAAAATCAAGTTGCCAGCATTCATTACTTTTGGTCGCTTGAAAACGTACTGCTAAAGGCTGACAATTAAAGTTTTTAGAATTTAGCCCAAAACGCTTCAAGTAGCGATTAATGGTAGCCTTTTTTAACAAACCTTTACAAGGGATTACTCTTCTTCCTTCCACATCTACTCCATGATTTTCTAATATCTCTATTGCTCTTGGTGTAGATAATTACTTACCTTTTTTATAGTAGAGCGCATTTTTAAGGCAGCAATCAATTCACAATAATTTAACATTTGCTCCTTACTGATCTTTCTAGGCGTGTTGTAATCAGAACGTCCAATGTTATAAGGATGACGATACTTCTTTATAGCTCTTCGTACCGTAGCAAGCGATACATTAAAAGCCTTTGCTGTGTTTTCAATCAAGCTTCGTCTAGCTGGATGCCTAGGCGATAAATTAGCAAGCTCATAATATAACCCCTCTATCACCTCTGTAGGAATAAGCTTGCGCATCATATTATGCTACCTCTTTAAAATTATTAGGCTTAGCAATGCTCCTTTTCTTCATCCAGTAATGCAAATTTGCTTCCGTACTACCGTAACGCTCAGCTATAAACTTCTGAGTCGCACCATTACTAAGCAAAGCCTCAATCTCTGGACGATAGATATCCAACTTACTTTTACCGATACCCCTAGGTCTTCCTAAGATCATGCCAGCATTCTTACGAGCCTTTAATGCCTCAGCTGTACGGTTAGAAATTAGCTCTCGCTCTATCTCAGCAGCCATAGAAAACGCCATAGCTACAACTTTGCTAGCAATAGTATCATCTAATTGCCAACTGCCCTTAATAGCATAAATAGCTATACCTTTTTGCGTCGCTATGGATAAAATCTCCATGCACTCAAGCATGCTACGTCCCAAACGAGAAAGCTCACTGACTATAATCTTATCCCCTTTTTGTAGCTCATCTAAAATGCCTGCAATTTTCCTCTTTTTCCAACTCACCTTACCAGATGCAACTTCTTCTACAAAATGCACCTTACCCAAATTTTTCTCGTTAGCTAAATGCAAAATAGCTGCTCTATTTTTTTCTAAATTTTGATCAATTGTTGATATTCTCAAATATGCTACTGTTTTTGTCATAATTGTTTATTTTTTAAGCTAAAAATCAAGTATTAAAAGAAAACTTAATTATTAGCTTAATTTTATAACAATACCTATAAAAACAACAATGTTATTTACTGAATTTTTATGACGAAAATAACGTTCCTTTTCTTTTAATTTATTACACTACAGAATCAAACAAGGTGAGCCGGATTAAAATATAGGAACAATTAATGTGAGCGTGTGCCGTAGCGAAGCTATGGGAGAGATGGCAGTAGGTCTGCCGAAGTCGATTACCAGAAATTGCCTTCAAACCACCTTGGGCGGCTGTTATTAAGAGTAATGGTCGTGAGCGCATGAGGAAAGTCAGCATGAGCTGGCGAGGTATGGATTAGAAAGACGAACGTAAGTGAACCTTCGATGACGCATCGTAAGGTTGCTAGTATAACATCAAAACCAAAGGCGGCTCATTCTTTTGGGATAAACCTATCGGCAACTCTGGACGTTGGGTAGGTGGTGTTCGGTGTGGAGAAGGCGTGATTCTAATTTAGGCTCTCTTATGGAACTGCGGGAATTTGTCGTTTTGATGATAAGGGAGAAATCCAAGTAACTAAAATTACAAGGATGAGAGTACCGATGCAAAGCACAAGGGCGGATGAGTTCGTAGTAGTGTTGAAGTCTTTGTAATGAAAATGGAGCGAAGGGACTCAGTTAGATAGTCAATGTTGATAATCAACTGTAACAAGAAGGAATTATTGAGAGATGACAAAACCATTTAATATACCTAAAGATTTGGTATTCAAAGCCTACAAGCATGTGAAGGCTAATGCTGGAGCTGCTGGGCTAGATGAGCAATCAATTTCTGATTTTGAGGTGAAACTAAAAGACAATCTTTACAAATTATGGAACAGGTTGTCTTCGGGAAGTTACTTTCCTCCGCCTGTTAAAGCGGTAGCCATACCAAAGAAGTCGGGAGGCCAAAGAATATTAGGTGTACCAACTGTATCTGATCGAATAGCCCAAATGGTCGTAAAACTCATACTGGAACCAGAGATAGAACCTTGTTTCTTGAATGATTCTTATGGGTATAGGCCTAATAAGTCGGCTTTAGATGCAATCGGAATTACACGCCAAAGGTGCTGGAAGTACGATTGGGTACTAGAGTTTGACATAAAGGGGCTGTTTGATAACATATCTCATGAATTGATGATGAAAGCTGTGAAGCTGCATACGAATGATAAATGGGTAATACTTTACGTTGAAAGATGGCTTAAAGCTCCTATTGTGATGCCAGATGGAACTAGCAATGCTAGAACCAAAGGCACCCCACAAGGTGGAGTAATAAGCCCTATTTTAAGCAATTTGTTTCTTCATTATGTATTTGATATATGGATGAGCAGAAAATATCCTCAATTACCTTGGTGTAGATATGCTGATGATGGCTTGGTACACTGCAATACACTTGCAGAAGCAGAGAAATTGTTGGAAAATTTGCAACAACGCTTTGCAGAATGTGGGTTAGAATTGCATCCAGATAAAACGAGAATTATCTGTTGTAAAGTAAAGAATAAGGAATATTCTAACAAGGTCTTTGACTTTCTAGGATACACATTCAAACCAAGGCTGGTGAATAACTGTAAAGACAATTGTTTATTTATAGGATTTACTCCAGCCATAAGTAAGAAATCTATTCAAGCAATACGACAAGAAATTAAGAGTTATAAGTGGCACTTGCGTAGCGATTTGTCTTTGGAAGGAATCTCTGAAAACTTTAATTCAGTCCTAAGAGGATGGATTAACTATTTTGGGAAATATTCCCCTGAGGCATTAAAACCTATTGCAAGATACTTTAATTCTATTCTAATCAAATGGGCAATGCGAAAGTATCTGAGGCTCAAAGGACATAAAATAAAAGCTATTCAATACATTGAGAAAATAGCTCAAAATGATCCAAAATTGTTTGCACATTGGTATCAAAGCAAAGGATTTGTGGTTATCTAATGGGAGCAGTGTGAGTTGAGAAGCTCATGCACTGTTCTGCGAGGGGCTAGCGGGGAAGTTCTGCTGGCCTACTCACCCCAACTGGATTTATAGAGTCAATCAATTTGGTCCAGTCTTTGCGGATAAAAGCGAGCCGAGCTCATTTAGAAATCAAGCCGCCACATCTAGGTAATTTATGCTAAGTAATACTCAGATTAAACATGTTGGTAAAAACGGCCAAGTTTCTTTAGGCAAGGAATATGCTGAAAAGCAAATACAGATTTCTAAACTCTCAGATGGGACTTTAATAATTAAGCCTGGAAAATTTATTCCTGATAATGAGCTGTGGCTTTATACTCAAAATAATATTGAAAAATTAGATCAAGCTATAAAGTGGGCTGAAAACGCTCCTAGAAAAGAGACTAACCTAACTGAGTTAATAAATTAGGAAAAGATGTCTAGAATACTTTTAGACATGAATTATCCAGCTTTTCAACAGTCGCTTTTCGGATTGGAGAAAGTTGAGCAGAGAGCTATATTAAATACTCTTAAAAAAAATCTCGCAATTAAGCTGGGAAGCCTTATACATCGATAAAGGGATCAAATGGGAGCTGATTGCTTCTAAAAGTACTTCTAAAGGTAATAATTTGTATTCTTTTAGATTTTCAAAAAAAATATAGAGGCACTGCATATAGAGATGGTGAATATTTAGTCATACTGAATCTCTTTGTGGATCATGACGGTGCTTACAAGTAAATAATCTTTTTTTGGTATTGTTAACTTAGAATAAACTTTAAGGGTATTTTTATGCATTGTCTTAAATGTAGCTATTCTAAGTCAACCAAAGCTGTTTTTACAAGGAATCTACAGCGTTACAAGTGCTCTTGATATTGGGATAAAACAAACCATTATAAATGAGCTACAAGCTATCTATAAAGATCAAAACCTTTATTCTTACGAACTTGGTCAAATAAGAAATTTAAGGTTTGTACATGCTTGTACATTAGAGTACACCGATGTAAAAAGTGCTTGTTAGAATCTATTGATGATTGCCTAATCTATTGTATTTCCTGCTTGATATACAAAAATCAGGGTCCAGCGGTGCAAAAGTCTAAAGTGGCGGCTCGTCGTACGTTCCGTAACACTCCGCCTAATATCACCCAGCTCTGTCCAGGATAAAATTCTCTTCATCTCACGACACCCCCTGTACTTTTGCACCGCTGGACCCCTTTATATAACATTTTACCCTAATAGATTTAAACTTGCCTCCTGATCAATGTTATCTGCATCGCTTGTTGCAAGTATCTCTTCATTTAAAAGCTTAGATTCTGCTCTATCAGATTCACCTGAGGATTTTTGACGTTTAGCAGGTTGAATATTTTCAATATCACTTTCGGAATCTACTATAATAGCTGCTCCACCCCCTGGTTCGGTACCTCGAGAGCGTTTAGAAAAATTACGGCCTATCTGAATTAAATCTGCAATATTAATTTCTTCAATTAATTCTTCACCGGTTAAATTTTTAAAAGCTTTGTTTATTGAGAAAACAAGTGATTTATCCAATAGAGTTACATTATCTTTTTCTTCTAAGTTCTTACATGATCTTTTAAACTTAAGTAAGTTATCTTTTAATGTCTTTTGTATCACTTCTGGAATAGCTTCATAAATTATTAAAGAAATATATTCTATTGTCTTTTTAACTTCTGAATTTTGTAAGTCCATCAAAACGTTTAAAATATTCAGAAGGCCTAAAACTTTTTCTAAAAGCTGGCATTCTCTTGCATTAGAAATATTTTCAGGATTAATGGTATATTCTAAGCATTGAAGTAATTGGGGGTTTGTAAGATCTATCTTAGCATTATATTTAGACAGTAACAGTGTTGCGTGCGCCTGTTGTTCAATTATAGCGTAATATATGGGCGTTTCGCCATAGTTGTTGATAGCATTAACATTAATACCTTCTGCTTCTAGAAGAGCCTTTATTGCCTCGATATACCCCTTTAATGCAGCAATATGCAAAGGTGTAACCCCGTTATTATCGGTAACATTAACATTAATATCTTCTGCTTCTAGGAGGTGCTTTACTATATCGCTATATCCATTTCCTGTAGCCCAATGCAAAGATGTAAGCCCTTTATTGTCGGTAGCATTAACATCAACGCCTTTCGCTTTTAGAAGGATCTTTACTATATTGGTATACCCCTTTAATGCAGCAATATGCAAAGGTGTAAAGGTATCCTTGTCTTTAGTATTAACTTTAGTATCTTTTGCTTCTAGAAGAGCCTTTATTACCTCGATATGCCCTTTTCTTGCAGCCAAATGCAAATATGTGTCCTTTTCAGCTTTAGCATAATCAGGATCTTTTGCTTCTAGAAGAACCTTTATTACCTGGTTCTTTCCATATAATACAGCATAATGTAAAGGCGTAAACTCTTTATTATCGATAGCATTAATATCAGCACCTTTTGCTTCTAAAATGAGTCTTACTACGTTGATATGCCCCTTTAATGCAGCAATATGCAGAGGTGTAGTACCGTACGCACTTCTAGCATTAACATTAATATCTTTTGCTTTTAGAAGAACCCTTATTACCTCGGTCTCCCTGTATAATACGGCACAATGTAAAGGTGTAAAATTATTCTTGTCTTTAACGTTAACATCAGCATCTTTTGCTCCTAGAAGGCACTTTACTACATCGCTATGTCCATTTCCCGCAGCCCAATGCAAAGGTGTAAAATTATCCTCGTCTTTAGCATTAACATTAATATCTTTTGTTTCTAGAAAAGCCTTTATTATCTCGATATGCCCTTTTCTTGCAGCCAAATGCAAATATGTATCCTTTTTAGCTTTAGCATAATCAGGATCCTTTGCTTTTAGGATAACCTTTATTACCTGTCCTTTTCCATATAATACAGCATAATGCAAAGGTGTAAAGCCTTTATTATCGGTAGCATTAATATCAGCACCTTTTGCTTTTAGAAGGATCTCTACTACGTTGCTATAACCCTTAAATGCAGCAATATGCAAAGGTGTAAAATTATCCTCGTCTTTAGCATTAACATTAATATCTTTTGTTTCTAGAAGGATCTCTACTATCTTGCTATACCCCTTGAATGAAGCAATATGCAAAGGTGTAGGACCGTACATATTTTCAGCATAAAGATTAATATTTTTCGCTCCTAGAAGAACCTTTATTACCTCGACCTTCCCATATAATACAGCCCAATGCAAAGGTGTAAGACCTTTATTATCGGTAGCATTAATATTAGTATCTTTTGCTTCTAGAAGAGCCTTTATGACCTCGATATGCCCTTTTCTTGCAGCCATATGTAAATATTTGTCCTTTTCAATTTTAGCATAATCAGGATCCTTTGCTTCTAGGAGGCGCTTTACTATGTCGCTATGTCCATTTCTTGCGGCCCAATGCAAAGGTGTAAACCCCTTATTATCGATGGCATTAATATCAGCTTTTTGATCTAGAAGGAACTCTACTACTTCAAACTGACCCTTGGATGCAGCAGCATGTAGGGGAGTACAATCATTTGTGTCTTTTTCATTTACATCCGCTCTCAGTTCTTGCTCTAAGCGTCTTACTACTTCCAGGCGACTATACACTGTAGCAAGATATAAGGCACGTGCCTCATCGTTTTTTTCTTTATATTTTAACTCAGGGGTATTATCTATTCTTCTTATTAATTCAATAGCTCTCTGAAGTTGATTATTTTTTAGTGCCTCAATGAGGTCTTTAAGAATATTATTCATTTTTGATTAATTTATCTATTAAAAACCTATGTGTGTACTAATATCTTTATATTGCATTAATTTTACCTAAAGTAAAACCAGCACGCATATAAGTTGCAATATATCAATATTTATTGTGATATACTATTATATTTAACTTTTATGATATAATTGTTAAATAGTTAATAATCAAGCTTTATAGGTATCTTATATGAACAGAAACATGCAAAGATTAATACGTGTTATAGAAAATAAAGATAGTGCATTAGCAATAAGTTTAATGGAAGATAATCTTGTAGATCTCAACCAACCATTGTGTGAGGATAATGATTCTGAGAATTGTCCTTCTCCTTTGCATTATGCAGCTAGGTATGGGTTGATCGATGTAATAAGATATTTACTAGACCATGGAAGCAACCCTTTATATAGAGCTAAATTTTGTGAATATCCTATAACTTGGGCTGCAAAAGCAGGTCAATTAAAAGCCTTTAAAATGTTATGGGGTGCAATAGGTGTTGATAAGTTAGAGGAGAAAAAAATTGATATTATCAACTCCGTTATTCGATATGAGCCACATATCGAAGTAGTAAGATGGTTTGTCGAGCAAGGTGTAAGTATTAACGAAAAGCTTTATTATGGTCATAGGACACTTCTAGGAAGCGTAATTTATAGTGATGATATAAAAATAGTAGAGTACCTTATTCAGCAGGGTGCTGATGTTGATGTTCTTGGGGATTATAACAAAAACGTTTTTGAGATAACCAATAACCTTGAGATCATCAAGGTACTTATAAAACATGCCTCACAGTTTGATGCTGAGTCAATTAACACTGCTATAAGAGAAGCTGGATCTGCGGCAGTAGAATTACTTATAGAAAAAGGTATTGACTTAAACCAGAAAGATGATGAAGGTTTAATGCCTATTCATATTACTATATTAAATGAAAATATTGAGGTAATACGATCATTATTGAAAGTCAAAGTTGATATCCAGGTCAAAGATCAAAACGGTTATATCCCTATTGAATAAGCTGTCTGTAGTAGAAATGATGAGATAATAAAATTATTTAGAGATGAAAATATCGATATTGATTCTGTGACTGTAGAGGGTAATGAAGCTTGTCTATGGGCCATGATGCAAAAATTCGATAGCAAGTATGTAGCAAGAGCTATAGAGGAAGGAGGGGTTGAGGCAATAAGATTCCTTCAAGAAAAAGGTTTTGAGATAGATGAATGGTTCATTGAATTAAACAGTTTGAGAAGTTATAACATTGCTACTTTTGCTGTAGAAAATGGCAATGTGGAGGTAATCGAGCATCTTATAAATTCAGGTATAGATGTTGGTTCCGCTCAAGTTATACATGAAGCTATGATAGCAGCCATTAAGAATCATCATAGCCAGATAGTAGAGTTATTTATTAAGAAAGGTATTACTGCCCAAAAATATATGGGACTAGCTTTGGAAGAGGAAGATATAGACATAATTAAATTATTACAAAAAGCAGATGCAAACATACATCAAAAATGTCCTTTTCCTCGTGATTATGTAGGAGGAGTCCAACCTAATCCCTATAATGATATCACTATAGAATACGAGCTTCCAAATATAAAGAAAAGCGAAATAATAGAGTGGCTTAAAGAACAAAAAATAGCAGTGAACAAGCCTGATGGAGAAGGACGAATTGTCCTACATGGTGCGGTAAAGGCAGGTAGTATGCAAGTAATAAAACTACTTAAGGACCTCGGTGCTGACTTTACCGCTCAAGATAATGAAGGTAATACCGCTATGCACTATGCCGTTAAAAGTTTAAAGTATGGTATAGAAGGAGAAGTGTTAATAAAATTACTTAAGGATTTAGGATCTGATATTAATGCAATAAATAATGCAGGACTAGCTCCTATCCATGTTGCTGCATTGTATGGTATAGATTTAAGACCATTATTAGATAATGGTGCTGATATTAATCAGCCTGGTGGCGATAAAGGTTGGACGCCATTACATTGTGTTTTAGCAAACAACCGCATACAAGCAGCTGAAGATTTGATAGACGTAGGTGCAAACGTTAACGCTGAGGATTATGATGGCTTGACTCCTATTATGAAATATATTAGGGAACAAGGTTCTAGTGATAGGTATTCTCCTTATGTTATGAGAATCTTAATTATTGCAGGAGCGCATCTGCCTGTTAATTATCCCGATATTTGTATACATTTAGCAAAGCATAAAAAGGACATTCTCAAAGAATGTGATATGCAAGAAAAATTAACTGTACTTGCGAGTTTAGTAGATGCATTTCAAACGCAACCAAGTATAGCTCCGCCAGCCTTTTGTACACGTTTATATGAGGAGTTTATTAAAAAAAGCGAAGATATGAAAGAATACATAACTAAAGATCGATTAAATAAAGTAACTCATTTAGATCACTGCAAAGAAATAAAAGGTTGTCTTTCTGAAGCTAAAAAAGAACCATCAACAATGAATATTTCGGAGAACTTAGAACAAGTATTTGATAATAAAATTGAAGAGCTGCAAGATAATTATTTCAAAAGTTTAAAAATAATTTTTGGTTTCATTACAAGAGATCCTAGCAAAGAGTCTTCTAAAGTTCAAGCTTTGAATACTAAGGAAATTCAAAATAATATAGCAGAATGGATGTTTAGCGAAGAGATAGATAAACTGTATGCTAAAATTCCTGCAGGATATATGCCAGAAACTTCAGAGGAAGTAGCTGAGGGTAGACAAGCTAAAATACCTCGTTTAGAAAATCTAACTTCTGACTCAGCTGGATCAATAGAACAAAACTTACAAGCTGCTATGGGCTCAGACCATACGTTAGAAACTTTAGGTAGTAGTATGCACTAGGATGAGAGGACTAAAAACTACAGTGATCAAATCGTTAACAAAGTAGCTTTTTAAGGACAATATATGAAAACTATGAAATATTTAAAGCTTTGGTAGGCTTAGTAAATAAATTAATTAAAAAGAAACATCAAAAATGAAAAATGTTTATATGGAGGATAAAGTTGTACTTTTTCATGAATTAGCAGCTTTTGGAGATATTACTGATATTAAGAAAGTATTAGAGGACGGTATTAATATCAATATTAAGTATAATGGTTCTACGGCATTACATAAGGCTGCCCATCATCTTAATATACAAATTGTTAAGTTTTTATTAGATAGTAGAGCCGATGCAAGTATTGTAGATAAGGAAAGTCAAACCCCTCTTGCAGCTTTTAAAGCCGGTATAGGATCTTCAATAACTCCTATAACTTGTTTCATGCCTGGTAAATCTTTGCCAGTAGCACAGGGTACTCCATTTAAAATCGCACAAGAAATTACTTACTTACTTGAGGAAGCACAACGAGAATGCTTATTTAAAGCCATACAAGAAGATTGTCTTGAGGTTGTTCGATCAGCAAGCCAAAGCATTGATATTAATTGTAAAAATAAAGAAGGAAGAACGCCATTGCATGAAGCCGTATTAAAAGAGAACCTTAAGGTAGTTCAAGTATTAGTTGCAAAAGGGTCGAATTTAAATGATACAAATAACCATGGATGGACACCTTTGCATATCGCAGCCTATAAGGGGAATGCCCAAATAATTGAATGGCTTTTATTGCAAAGAGATACAAGGATTGACATAAAAAATTCTAACAATGAAACGCCTTTACATGTATCTCTTAGATCTCCTGCAAGTAATCCGGAGATTATTAAATTACTATTAGATGATAGTAGGATTAATTCTAAATGTATTAATACACAAGGCATTAGGGGTGAGACTTGTTTGCATATAGCTGCAGAAAAAGGGTATGACACAATAGTACAAGATTTGCTAAAAAAAGATGCTAGAATTGATGCCATAAGTTATGGAAAAGCCACCCCCTTGCATTGCGCTGCAAAAGATGGACATCTTAATGTAGTAAACACTCTTCTAAAAAAAGGTGCTAAAGTTGATGCTAAAATTGAAAAGGACAAATATTTACATATGGCTGCAAGAAAAGGGCATATCGAGGTCATAAAGGCTCTTCTAGAAGCAAAAGATACTAATATTAATGCTACCGATAATAAAGGTCTTACACCTTTGCATTGGGCTGTATTATATGGGAAGGTCGAGGTAATAAAGGTTCTTCTAGGAGCGAAAAATATTAATCTTTATGCTGAAAATATGTACGGTCCTACACCTTTGCATATTGCTTCATTCAAGGGGTATAGCAAGATAGTAGAGATCCTTCTAGAAACAAAAGATATTAATGTTAATGCTAAAGACGAGGATAATTTTACACCTTTGCATTGCGCTGCAGCAGATGGACATGTTGAGATAGTAAATGCTCTTCTAAAGGCTCTTCTACATAAGCATGTTACGGTTGATGCTAAAGATGAAAAAGGTTGGGCTCCTTTACATTGGGCTGCGAACAAAGGACATAGTACAGTAGTGCAAGCTTTGTTGGATGGAGGAGCTGATATTAACTCTAAAGATGAAAAAGGTTTGACTCCTTTGTATATGGCTGTGGACGGAGGGTATGGTACAGTAATACAAGTTTTGTTAGATAGGGGGGCTGATGTTAATACCAAAAAAAACAAACAAGGACAAACACCTTTACATATAGCCGCACACAATGGAGGTGTTGAGGTAGTAAAGGCTCTTCTAGGTAATGGTGCTAAGGTTGATGCTATAAATTATGCAGAATCTACTCCTTTGCATATCGCTGCAAAAGAAGGGCATAGCACAGTAGTACAAACTTTATTAGATGGGGGAGCTGATATCAATGCCCAAGAGGCAGGAGGTTGGACTCCTTTGCATATGGCTGTGGACGGAGGGTATGGTACAGTAGTACAAGTTTTGTTAGATAGAGGGGCTAATGTTAATATCCAAGGGAAGCAAAGTTGGACACCTTTGCATTTAGCCGCACAAAACCGAGATGTTGAGGTAGTAAAGGCTCTTGTAGAAAAAGAGGCTTACGTTAGTGTTAAAGGTCTAAAAAGTTGCACACCTTTACATATAGCCGCACAAAATGGAGGTGTTGAGGTAGTAAAGACTCTTCTAGGTAATGGTGCTGAGGTTGATGTTCAAGATAGTGCAAAAGCTACCCCTTTGCATACAGCTGCACAAAATGGACATAGTACAGTAGTGCAAGCTTTGTTGGATGGGGGAGCTAAGATTAATGCCCAAAAGGAAGAAGGTTGGACTCCTTTGCATATGGCTGTGGACGGAGGGTATGGTACAGTAGTACAAGTTTTGTTAGATAGAGGGGCTGATATTAACGCCCAAAAAAATAAAGAAGGTTGGACACCTTTGCATACCGCTGCATATAAAGGGCACGCTGCGTTAGTAAAAACTTTAGTAACCCGAGGTGCTAATGTTAGCCTAAAAGATGTAGAAGGCTTGACACCTGTTGAGCTTATTAATCCTAAAGTTCTAAATAATCCACATAAAATCATTGAAATACTTAAAAAAGCAGAAAGTAATCCTTTAAAAAAGATGAAAATAAACTCCGCTGTCTCTGATTCCAACCTTTATACATCCTTACAAAAAGCTATAATTGATAATAAGATTCGGGAGATTAAGAGGTTAGTAGAAGATGAAACTCTCGATGTTAATCAACCTAACAAAGAAGGTAAAACAGCCTTACATATTGCTACACAAAAAGGTCATCTTGAAGTAGTAGAATACCTAATAGACAAAGGTGCTAATGTTGATGCCCAAGATCAAAACAAATGTACACCTTTGCATTGGGCTGCATACAGGGGGCACCTTGATATCGTAAAATTTTTGGCTTCAAAAGCTGATATTGATGCTAGGGCTCAAAATGGCACTACTCCTCTACATCATGCTGCAGCAAATGGACATACTGCGGTAGTGGAGGCTTTGGTAGACAAAGGTGCTAATGTTGATGCCCAAGATCAAAACAAATATGCACCTTTGCATTGGGCTGGATGTAAGGGTCATCTTGATGTCATAAAGTTCTTGGCTCCAAAAGCTAATATTGAGGCTAAGGCTCAAGATGGCTCTACTCCTCTACATCTTGCTGCACAAAATGGACATACTGCGGTAGTGGAGGCCTTGGTAGACAAAGGTGCTGAGGTCAGTGCAAAAAATGTTCGAGGCCTTACACCTATTCAGCTTGTTTCTAAAGGCTCAGATGCCGCAAATAAAATAATTACAGTGCTTAAAGAAGCGGATAGTAATTCTTACACACGCTTACAAAAAGCTATAATTAATGAGCAAATTCAGGAGATTAAGAGGTTAATAGAAGATGAAACTCTTGATATTAATCAACTTAACAAAGAAGGTAAAACAGCTTTACATATCGCTACGCAAAAAGGTCAATTAGATACGATACAAATGTTATTATCAAATAAACATATTAATATAAACGCTCAAGATGGAGACGGAAATACAGCTTTGCATCTGTCTATGCAAAAAGGATTATTGAATGATAAAGGTGAAACATACGTTGTACAGCAGCTTTTGTATCGTTACGCTAACCCTTATGTTAAAAATAACTTAGGGTACTTACCTTGTGACTTAGCTGCAATTAATGGAAATATCACGGCAATAGAATGTTTTCTGAATCGTGCACTTATTATCATTGATGATGATAGAAATGCTTTGCTAAGCGAGCAAAATATCGCTAGCAAGTTCTTTTTAAATAAAGATGATATAACCCAACTTATGCATTTAGCTGTAAAATATAAACAATTAGAACTCCTAAAGTGGATGCTAGAAGAAAAAGCTAATATTGATGCTGCGGCTCAGAATGGGTTGACACCTTTGCATATTGCAGCGCAATATGGTCACCTTGAAATAGTCGAGTATTTCGTGAACGAAGGAGCTAATATTGAAGCTATAGAAACACACGGCGCTACTCCTCTGCATATGGCTGCAGGAAAAGGCCGCCTTGAAGTAGTCGAATATCTTCTAAGTAAAGGGGCTAATGTTGAGGCTGCAACTCATGGTGGGTTGACACCTTTGCATATTGCAGCAAACCAGGGTCAGCTTGAAGTAGTAGAATACCTAATAGACAAAGGTGCTAAGATTGAGGCTACAAGTTACAAGGGCGCTACTCCTTTACATATTGCAGCAGACCAGGGTCAGCTTGAAGTAGTAAAATACCTAGTAGACGAGAAAGCTGACATTGAGGCTACGGCTCAAGGTGGATATACTCCATTACATATTGCAGCACAACAGGGTCACCTTGAAGTAGTCGAGTATCTCTTGAGCAAAGAGGCTAAAATCGAAGCTGTACTTAGGGATTGCTGGACTCCTCTTCTTATAGCTACGAGAAGAGGCCACTTTAATGTTGTGCAAAAACTACTGGACAACAATGCTGACTGTAAAGCTATTACTAAACATCAAGACACAACTTTACATCTAGCAGTATCAAGCAACAACATAGATTTGGTTAAACTTTTCTTAGATAAAGAACTTAATCTAGAAGAAATTAAAGATGCTGATGGTAATACTCCTATGCAATTGGCTGAAAAAAATGGTAATCAAGAAATACTACAACTGTTATCTCAGGTTAAAAAAATAGATAAAGACAGCTTATCAGATTCCAAAAAAGACTATCAGCAGGAGGTAAATAGCAATAAAGAAGACGAGTTTAAAGCTTATAAACTAGATCAAGCTCAAGTGCAGAAGGATAGCAGTGTCATTAATCAGACAAATGATAGTGGTTGTTATGAAGGAGACCAAGCTAAAGCTAATAGACCGCCTCAAGCAACAACTTACCAACAAAATGATTATAACCTAGAAGAATCTTTAAATGAAGCACCTATTAATTGCCACAAAATGGATGGAGTTTCAGCTGAATTAGTAGGATGCAATACCGAGTCAAAAATTATAGAGTCTTCGCCTCAATAGGTTCCAACGACACAAAGATACAGTTTGAAATAGCAATAGCTTTTTTAATTATTTTTTTTCCAACGTTAGACCATATCGTCACTTATTGAAGACGACGCATTACCAGTTTCTTGAGACTCGTTGTTTAAAGGTAAGGCACCATCTATATAGGGCTCTGCACCCAAAACAGTTTCATATGATACTTCTACCTCATCATCTTTTTCTGATTCTGTTGAAGAAGAGGTATGTTGTTTTTTTGATGCTGAAGCTTCTGTATTTGAATCGTCGGCACTACGTTTTTCAGGTAGAATGGACGTATTTAGTTGGTCTGCTTGTTCTATTGTATCAACTATATTCAGCTCTGCTTCCAATTCTTCAATGTCAGTTTTAAAATATTTAGGAGGACAGTGTAATTTGTCTATTTTGCTTAGTAAGCCACTAAGTATATGCTGAAATTCTTTTGTATATCTTAAGTACTTGATGTACTGCATTTTCGATTTCAAGGTGTCATAAAATTCATTCAAAACTCTTTCTGATTCAAAAGAACGTGATTGATGTAATTCATTTTGATTTTCAATAACATTTTTATAATTATCGTTAACCTTGGAAATCGTTTCTTTAAAGATTTTTATTAATTCCTGAATATAATCTTTTTGGATTGTTTGATGGACTATATCGCTTCGTGATTCAGAATATTCTGAAATGGGAGAATAATAAGATTGATCTTTGTCTTTTTGATTCTGCATTTCGATTTCAATAGCATTGTCTATACACTTCAGTATTATAATAATCTTCGATGCTATATTGGGAACGTGATGTACTATTCTCTCAGATAGTTCTTCTTGGTTCTGGATAAAATGCTTCAACCATTTTTGCTTTAATAATTCAAATATTACATCTATTTGACCTCTCTTTAAAGCCAAATCTAGGATTGTTACTTCATCACCATAATAATTTATTTTAGTCTGAATATTTCCTTCTAATTCTGCCAAAAATTTAAACATATTTACTTTACCACAATCTATAGATGTAAATATGGGTGTCAAACCACTTGAGTCCTTTAATTGGCAATTTAAGCCTTTTTGATCCATGTACCGCATTACATTTACATGGTCTGTTTTAGCTATTTCATTAACTATACTACCATGCTCTTTAACAAACTCATCATCAAAGTCTAATCTAGCTCCTTTTTCTTCATGTAAATATTTTACTATACTCAAATGCCCATTTATTGCTGCTAAATGCAATGGTTGATAAGGTACTTCTCTGGGCTCAAAATTTTCAGATGATTCTATTGTAATTGTACGTTGAAAGTCCGCACCTTGCTTTACCAAATGTCTTACTACCTCAGAATACCCCTTCTCTGCTGCTCCATGTAAGGGATTTGGTGTATCTCTACCAGGGAATCTCAAGTTAATATCAGCATGATTGCCTATCAGGATCTTTACTAAACTTATATCCCCTTGCTCTGCTGCTAAGTATAAAGGTGTGACTTTCTCTTCATAAAAGTTTTTTTTATATGTTTGATTTTCTTTTCGGTAAATAATACTAATATTAGGATTAAAACCTTCTGCTAAAAAACTTTGAACAGCTTCTAAATCTCCTTTATATACACTCTTGCAAAAAGATTCAACCTGCTCTAAATATTGCTGTATTGGTTCGGATAGAGCAGAAAAATTGAATTTTTGAAAGATATATGGCGTATCCATACCATCTAATTGCATCTCCATATCAGCTCCTTGACTAAGTAAGTATTTCAACATGTCCAGATTATTGTTTTTTGCTGCTAAAGGCAATAAAGGGTTATACTTATTGAATGCAGCACCATTTTGTATTAAATATTTTACTATCCCTATATAGTTATTTTTCACCGCTGGAATTAATGCTCGTGTTAACGCATTTTTAAAGTTATCTTCTTTATGTATGTCTCTGCCTATAAGATCTTCTATGATATTTTGGTGTCCATATTGTGCTGCTAAATAAAAAGGACATCCACTGCTTGGTCTTATATCAACACCTTCTGCTAACAGATTTTGTGTATCTTCATCTTTTTCAATTAGAGGTTCTGCAGCTATAAAATCGTTATCTTCTTCTAGCAGCCTTTGTACCTCTTCTATATTTCCATCTTTCACAGCGAGGATAAAATTTTTCATTTCTTCTGTCATATTTAATTTATTTTGTATTAATGCATTTAGGTTTATGACTTTTATGACCATAATAACACCTAATTAAAGAAACTGCAATTTTGAGGAATAATGTATTAGGTAGTTGCTACGATGAAAAGTTACAGAGCAACTCTGGTTACGTGCAGTCAAAATTTTGGTTCGAAAAATTTTGTCCTGGATAAAGCGGAGGGGCATTAGAATAATGCAGGCTTAGTTGGAGTTGATTTATTGTGTAGTATATTTATTCGCTAGCTTTAAAGAACTATTATACTTTGAAAATTATGCTATTTGTTATACCAGGTAAAGCTAAAATATGAGAAACTTTGGGCTTAGAGGC